>JALXAE010000001.1 GCA_026992355.1 Syntrophobacterales bacterium
CTCTTACTCAAGTTGGTGAGATTGCTGGTCGTATCTCTCGCAACAACGTAAAATTTATAGAATTACAAAAAAAGGAAGGAAATGATATCAGGCTGCCTTTCAGGTTGTATTCCATTTTTAAAAGAGAAAAAATTGATGTTGCTCATTTAAGAAACTGGGCCGCTCTGGTAGAGGGGTTCCTAGGTGCTAAGGCCGCAGGTGTAAAAAAAATCATCTATTCTGAACACGGTCGTCACTTCGAAGATGCTTGGAAAAAGCAGAACTTTAAATTCCTTGTCAAAAGACATCTTTTTTCAAAGGTGGATGTTCTCTTGGCTGTTTCACGGAACTTGGCTAATGAGATGTCTGCATTGTATGGGCTTAACAGAAAAATTCGTGTGATTGTAAATGGCGTTGATGTCCAGAAATTTAAACCAGCGCGTTGTAATTTCTCCACTCTCTTAAAAGAACGTTCTAAGACCAAGATTTTGGGAACAGTTGCCAGACTGGATCGTGGCAAGAATATTGACCAGCTAATAGTGGATGTAGCTACTATTTCAAGTTTACCGGTTCATTTGGTCATTGTCGGAGACGGTCCAGAAAGGGAACGATTAGAAAATTTGGTTAAAAAATATAAAATATTAAATAAGACTAGACTTCTTGGCAATCGTAACGATGTTCCCAGGATACTTAACTGCTTGGATGTTTTTGTCTTGTCATCAGTCAGCGAAGGATTTTCTAATGTAATATTGGAAGCAATGGCAAGTGGTCTGCCTGTAGTAGCGTATGATGTTGGAGGAAATAGGGAGCTTGTTCAAGATGGTATGGGCGGTTTTCTGGTGCCATTAAAGGATCGTGCAGGCTTCCTGGATGCAGTTTTGAGAATTCTTAATGATAGGGCTTTGGCTGAGGCCATGGGTCGATTTAACAGAGATCTCGTTTTAAATAAATTCTCACTTGAAAAAATGGTATGCTCTTATACTGAACTGTATAGCTCTTTCTCCTCTGATACGATTTCCTGATCTGAAAAAATAAACCTATGTGCGGAATAGCTGGAATCATTGATAAAACTGATACTGAACTCGAAACTACTATCCTAAGTATGAGAGATATCTTTCCATGGCGCGGTCCAGACGGAAAAGGTCATGTTGTTTTTAAGAAAGATGGGGTTGCGCTTGGGCACAGGCGCCTGTCTATACTTGACCTTTCAACAGCAGGTAGCCAGCCCATGAGAGATTCGTCGGGGAAGCTAACTGTAGTTTTCAACGGTGAGATTTATAACTTTGTTGAACTTGCCAAGGAGCTCAGTGGGTATGGCTATAGGTTTCGGTCGAGTACAGATACGGAAGTACTCTTGGCTGCCTACCATAAGTGGGGCGTTGACTGTTTGGCCAAGTTCAATGGCATGTTTGCCTTTGCCATTTGGGATGCTAACTCGAAAAAGATGTTCCTTGCCAGAGATCGTATAGGAATCAAGCCTCTCTATTATTATTTCGATGGCAGCAAATTCCTATTTGCCTCTGAAGTAAAATCGATCCTTAAGGCCCTTTCCGTCGTGCCACGTATAAATTACAAGTTGATAGACTACTACATAAGCTTTGGATATATACCAGGTAACAACACCCTATATTCGGGAATCAAGAGGCTGCTTCCTGGGCATTATATTGTATTTCACGATTGGCATCTCACTGTTAAGAAGTACTGGGATTTAGACTTTCTATCTGAAGATGAAAAAAATATTGAGTTCTATCTCGAACGATTGAGAGACCTTTTGAGTAATTCCATAGAGTTGAGACTCAGAAGTGATGTGCCACTTGGAATTTTCCTCAGCGGTGGAATCGATTCCAGTGCTGTAGTAGCTCTCCTAGCACCTAGAGTGAGCAAGCAACTCAAGACTTTTTCAGTAGCCTATGATTTCGGAGGCCAATTTAACGAGACTTCTTATGCCAAAATAGTAGCTAGTAAATTCCATACAGATCATTACGAATTTTTTGTCGACCCTGTACAATTTAGAGACTTTATACCCAAATATGTGTATTATATGGATGAACCTGTTACAGAAGCAGCAGCCATATCTCTCTATTTTATTTCTAGGTTGGCTAAACAGCATGTTACCGTGGCACTTTCAGGTGAAGGTTCAGATGAACTTTTCGCGGGATACGATTTTTACCTTTATAACATTGTGATAGAAAAGCTACGGCAATTTTTTGGTCCTAGCCTATCGGCCAAAGTGGCAAAAATATCAAGAGGCTTAATGCCAAATTCTCGAATTGCAAAATATATTGAGTTAGCTCGGACCCCTCTAGAGGGTCGCTATAAAGGAATATCTACATATAATGAAAACTTAAAAAAAATGCTTTATAAAAAGGACTTCGCTCAATTAGTTAGAGACGAGAAAGATATCGAAACGCATGAATTTCTTATAAACCTTTTTCACAAGACGCACGGGTGGGATCCATTAAGCAGAATGCTATATTTCGACACCAAAACTTGGCTTGTGGACGATCTCCTTATAAAAGCCGACAGGATGAGCATGGCTGCATCCATTGAATTGAGGGTACCTTTTCTTGATTACAGGTTGGTAGAATTCGCAGCAACTATTCCCTCATCTCTCAAAATTCGCGGCAGAACCACCAAATATTTATTGAAGAAGATGCTTGAGGATTTGCTGCCCAGAACAATCGTGTACAGAAAAAAACTAGGTTTCCCGACCCCGTTAAGGGCTATGTTTGCAGGGGAATTAGCGCAGTTCACCAAAGACGTTCTCCTTTCGAGAAATTCAGATATCGGGGAAATCTTCAGGCTATCAACTATCAAGAAATTGCTAGATTCTCATATCAAAGGGGAGCATGATAATCA
>JALXAE010000002.1 GCA_026992355.1 Syntrophobacterales bacterium
ATGTAATAGATGGTAATATCTGCCAACGGTAGGGCTGCAGATAATAGTGTTGCTTGTTTGATCGCATACATGCAACATACTGCAGAACAATAAGGAACACCAATGCTTGCATCTCTAGAACCAGCACATTGTACGAACGCAATGGAATCAGGGATTTTACCATCGCCGGGTCTAAACACACCGCCAAACGGGCTTGTTGGTGCAAGGATCCTGTCCATTTGTTTTCCAGTAACAACATTCTTGAATTTTCCGCCACCATATTCTTCCTTAATAGTAGGTGTTTGAAGGAAGCCAGTGGCTAAGATTACTGCACCTGCATCTACTTCTAATTCTTGATCTCTATGACTAAAATCGATCGCATCAGTGGGGCAAGCCCTAGCACATTTACCACAGAAAATACAATACTCGTCATCTAGTACTGCTTTTTGAGGCATTGCAGTAGCAAATGGAACACCTATTGCTTTTTTAGGACCTAAGCCCTCATCATAACCCTCATCGTAAATAATGACTGGGCAAGCTTGTTCACATTCGCCACAACCAGTGCAATCTTTCATATTAACGTATCTGGCTTTCTGATACACTTTTACTTTGAATCTATCGCCATTTGGCTCTATCTTTTTGGGCTCTGCCAAAGTCCATATGGTTATATTTGGATGACTAGATACTGCAGACATTTTGGGAGTAGTAATACAGCTAGCACAGTCAAGTGTTGGGAATACTTTACTGAGCTGAATCATCGTTCCTCCTACGCTTGCTTGTTTTTCTAATAGCAATACGTTATAGCCTTGGTCTCCAAGGTCCAAGGCTGCTTGCATTCCTGCAATACCGCCACCAACAATAACGACATCAAATTTTTCCATTTTTTACACCTCTGTTTTCCAGTTTAACTGGCCTTTGCTCTTAGCTCCTTCATTTTTTCGTACATTTCCCGGACTTCTTTGACGTAATGCTCAGCACAGACGGTACAAATAGCTGTTAGCTTTAATCTGCTGATGTCGATGCCTTTTTCTTTCATTACCTTGTAGACTTCGTCGATTCTTTTGCTTAGCTTTTCATAGGATTTCTTGTATGGGGAATCTGTACCACATGATGCAATCAATATCCCGTCATATCCCATTTCGAAGACTTTCAAGTAAAAATCGACAGGAAACAAGACGGGATCTGGAACTCTTATTACGAAAACGCTGGCAGGATATTCTAAGTGTCCTTGGCCAGCATTATCTATTCCGGGATATGAGCATGCATGTGTGGCAATCACCAATATTTTGGGTTCTTGATCTAAAACTGTTTCACTCACGTATATCCACTCCTTCAATGAGACCAAACTGTCTAACAACAATTGCTTTGACAATATTATTATAAAGAAAGAAAGTATGAGGTTATTTTTTTGGAGGGGATTTCGAGGTTCCTGCCTTACTTCTTGCGTCTGATGAAGATGCTGAAGTAACCGTCAGCTTCCTTGATGCCTAGGACCTCATGTTTCATTTTCTTTGCCCATGCGGGCAAGTCATTTTTGGTTCCGGGGTCAGTGGCTCTTACTTCTAAGATGCCTCCGACTGGTACTTTACCAATTGATTTTTTGGCTTCTAGAATAGGTCCAGGGCAGGAACTGCCTCTTGCGTCAGCGACATAATCGGGTTTGATGTCATCGAGACTCATACTTTTCTCACCTTTAATTATTTTGAATCTTAATGATTCATGTTTAATTGGAGTGCGAAATAATAATATGTTATGGTCATTTCATTTCATGTTGTTATTGTTTAGTTTTTCTTCATTGCATTTTTCCAATTTAGGGTTGCCGAACATTAAGAAAATGTCTTTTTAGGTATTGGCTTGGTAACGAAGTTACCACCTCGCACTCCGAATATAATAACAAAAAAAAGGTAAAAATTTTACCCCACAAATATTGGTAAAAAGAATATGAGAGGTAAAAGAAAAAATTTAGAATGTAAAAACTATGTCTCCTTCCTTAATACCACCCACTAGATCTGCGGCGCCAGAGATCTTGTCTACAAACGAAGGTAAATGTCTCAAGTCAATTTCCAAGAGATCTACGCCAAGAGCACAAACCACTACTTCGACATTTCCCATTTTTTTAGAATTCAAGATTAGTTCTTCCCAGGACATGATTTTTCCTTTTTCTAAGGCTGTGTTAAAAGCGATTTCCGTTTCGGCATTTGAGTAGCCAGAAGGGATTGGTTTACCTTCTTTATATTTTTTTAATGCAGTTATTGCATCGTCCATGAAGAAGATTCTCACCGGATAGTCTACAGTCATTGCTCCGACCGCAACGATCCCTGCTTGATGAAACGCAGATTCAGTTCCTGTCCTGACAAGAATTGTGATTTTGACCATAAAGGCACCTAAAATGTATTTTTTGTTTAAATGTATAGCGTTACATCTGCGTCTTCAGCAAAGGCTAGGAAAGTTGCGGCGCCAGCGAATTCTATTCCGTCGATGAGGTCTTTCTGTTTAATTCCTAAGACATCGAGGGTCATTTGGCATGCAATTAACCTTACACCTAATTCTTGAGCTTCTTTTAACAAGTCTCCTAATTTGGGAACACCAGCTTTTCTCATCCATTTATTCATCATCCAAGTTGCAAAGGGGGTCATTCCGGGGAGTACACCTAAGATATTGGGAATAGGGAATGGCATCCACTTTGGTTTTGGCATGGCGGGGTTGGCTAACGGAGCTACTTTTAGTTTATTTGCTTTCTTTTTCTTCAGAATTTCGAGACCATAAAAAGTGAAAAAGATTGCTACTTCCCAGTCCATGGCCGCGGCTGCCACTGCTAGGATGAGTGGGGGATATGCTTCGTCAAGACTTCCTTT
>JALXAE010000003.1 GCA_026992355.1 Syntrophobacterales bacterium
TGTCGGAAGAGCTTAATTCAGAGGTTTTGCATTGTGCCCAGTGTTTAATTTTGGAGATATTTGACAGGTTTATGGAGGAGGGAATAACCCCAGATACCGGGGAGATACAGAGAAAAATTAGAAAAGAATTGAAGAAATTTTTCTATAAAGTTTTGGGAAGACGTCCTGTTATTTACTCGATTGTTATGGAGGTATAAGCAGACATTGAGTCCGGGCAAGAAGAGAGAGTTGGCAGCGGTTGTTTATTTCTTTGCTTCTATGATATTTGTTCTGAGTTTTTTGTCATTTGACCCGTCTGATCCAACCATTTTCAATGCTTCCACGCCATCGCCTTCAGTCCATAATATTTTAGGGCTTTTTGGTGCCCATGTTGCCTGGGTGTTCTACAATTTTTTTGGTATAGCAAGTTTCTTTCTTCCTTTAATTCTTTTTGCTTTAGGAATGGGGAAGCTGGTTCGGGTAAAAAGTTTGCAATCTATTGGTTCTTTTGCCAGCTTTTTGATTCTTGCCTTGTTGTTTTTTACATTTCTTGCGCTGCCCCCCCTTTTCTGGCCTGAAATAACCTTGCAGGGAGTCAATTTCCCCACATGCGGACAGCTTGGTGGAATTGTCACACATTTTCTTGTTCGTACGTTTTCAAGAACGGGAGCAATTATTATACTATCCGGGGCGTTGGTTATTTCTTTTATAGCCTTATCTCCGTGGACTATTAAGGAGATGTTCGATAATTTCAGGCGAGGATCATACGCGATTTTCCTTGGATTTGTAAATTTCGCACATACCATGTTTCGTAAGCTGGTTACCTTTTATATGATCGGACGTGAAAAATTTTCTGCTTTAATACTCAAAAGATCGGTGAGAAATGGTCATTCCCAGGTGAATAATGGGATGGTTGATTCCTCGTTGGAGGTTTTTGAGGAGTTTGAAGAAATTCCGATTGCTGATGAAGTTGAGGTTATTGAGGATGATGTTCGTGATTCTTCTTTGTTTTCAAATGAAGACGAGGTACTTGGATATGAGGAAGGCGGCTTAGAATTTATAGATTCTCCTGGTGTTAGTAGTCCTGAGAATAATAAGAAAACTGAAGAGGCTTGTACTGCCGATGAAAAAAAAGATTTTGTACTGCCTCCACTAGAACTTCTCGAAAAATATAATGATAGAAAAGGTTACAATGATATCGGTCTCCTAGAGAAAAAAGCTGAAATTCTTACTCAGAAATTAGCTGATTTCGGCGTAAGGGGAGAAGTGGTCAACATATTGCCGGGTCCAGTTATTACAATGTTTGAATATGTTCCTGCTCCCGGGATTAAAATCAGTAAGATTGTTAATCTGGCCAGTGATCTTACAATGGCTCTCAAGGCTTTGAGTATAAGAATTGTGGCTCCAATCCCCGGAAAAGCTGCTGTTGGTATTGAGATTCCTAATAAAAATAGAGAACTTGTTTCCATTCGTTCTATTATTGAGTCTGAAGAATTTAGAAGAGCACGTGCACCTCTTTCCATAACGCTGGGTAAGGATACTGTAGGCAATCCCGTTGTTACAGATCTTGCCAGGATGCCTCACTTACTGATAGCCGGCGCAACGGGAACCGGTAAAAGTGTTTGCCTAAATTCAATTTTAGCCAGCCTCCTTTTTCGAAATACCCCTGATAAACTCAGGCTTTTGCTAATTGATCCGAAGAGAATCGAATTAAGTTTCTACGAAAAAATACCACATTTGATTTACCCTGTGGTTACGGATGTAAAAGAAGCTACCAGGGCTCTAAGATGGGCTGTGGCGGAAATGGAGCATCGATATGAACTCATGGCTGAAATGAACGCAAGGAACATTGAAAATTATAATAAAGCACTCACAGAGCGAGACATACCGGATGAAGAAAAACAGTATATGCCTTATCTTGTAATAGTCATAGATGAATTGGCAGATCTTATGATGGTATCGTCTAGGGATGTTGAAGAATCAATAACGCGCCTGGCTCAGATGGCGCGAGCAGCTGGCATTCACCTCATTTTAGCAACACAGAGGCCTTCTGTGGACGTAATTACAGGTTTAATAAAGGCGAACATTCCCTCAAGGATCTCATTCCAGGTTTCTTCCAAGGTTGATTCCAGAACGATATTGGATGCTCCCGGTGCCGAAACCCTGCTTGGAGCGGGAGATATGCTGTTTTTACCACCGGGTACTGCCAAGCTGCAACGTATTCATGGTGCGTATATTTCCGAGAAAGAGGTTAAGCGGATTACTGATTTCTGGCGCAATCAGGCTGAGATTCGTGGTTGGGAGGATAGATATATCTCATTCAATGTGGAGCAGAATAAAATTGAAGTTAATGGTGGAGAAATAGATGAAAAGTATAAAGAAGCAGTGGAGCTTGTTTTGAAAACCAGACAGGCGTCCATTTCCATGTTACAGAGGAGACTAAGGGTTGGGTATAACAGGGCAGCTCGGATGATTGAGATGATGGAAGAGCAAGGTATTGTGGGACCTTCTGACGGAGTTAAGCCTAGAGAAGTGTTACTTCCACCTCCTGATGACTCTACAATCTAGCAAGTTAGGGACAATAATGAGAAAAATAAAAAATGGTATAATTATCAATGGCTTACTTTTTTTGCTTTTTGCTCCTTCCTTTGTATTTTCTTCAACGCTGGATGTTGTAAAGGTTGTGAGAGAAATAGAAAGTCATTATGAGAAAATTTGTCCTTTTGAGGCATTTTTTACCCAAGAAGTATATTCCCCTGGTTCTCTTCTGCCTTCAATGAAAGCGAGAGGAAGATTTCTTTATGCAGGGCGTTACAGAATGAAATGGGAGTATGAATACCC
>JALXAE010000004.1 GCA_026992355.1 Syntrophobacterales bacterium
TAACTCATGAGGCTTGAAGATTTTACTAAATGACTTAGTATCTTTAAACATCTTTTGTCCATCATTTTCAAGCCACTTTCCAAATCTACAATTGTGATGATCTTTAAAATCAATTATTTTTTTGCCAAGGCTTGCCCCAATAGAAAGACAGGCGTCACATATGGCATTAATTTGTCTGGGAATACCACCGCTTTTTTCATGAATTTTTGCTATTACCTCATCGGGAAAGAAAGGAAAGCCTTTAGCTCCCGCATTCAACAACCTGAAATATATGTACTCCTTTGTCTCGTATAAATCCAACGACTCGAGAACAAACGTTTTTTTTATCTTTTGATTGAATGAGCCAAAAGAACGAGCCTTGATGAGGTTCACCAGTGAAGAATGTCCAAATAGAACAAATATGAATGGGAAAAAACCTCTACTATTGTGAAAATTACCCATCCATTTGATTTCATTTAGTGCCTCAACACTGTACTCTTGAACGTCATCCAATATTATCAATATTTTTTTGTTCACATCTGAATTGTTTTCATAATATTCATAAATAGCCTGCTTCAATAACTCTTTTGAATAATCGGAAATATCTTCTTTTGTAAACGTTTTTACAATTGGTAATAATAACATACTGGGTGGCATATCAGGGGTCGGGATGTAAACGATTTTTTCTATGTTATCCAGGGATTCTTTTTCGATTATATTTACTAGCTTTAAACAAAGAGAGGTCTTACCAGCGCCATAATCACCCACAACCACGATGAAGGTCTCATTGTTTTCTATACTTGCCAGAACATATTCAATGGCCTTTAAATGGGTAGAGGATTCAAAAAATAACCCTTCCTTAGGGAGGAGAGGGAAAGGGTCTGTCTTTAATCTATAGAAATTGTGATAGTTGACCATTATTTACATCCTTTTTAAATTCTATTATTCACCTACACCTCATAAAATACAGTTAAACCTATTCGACTATTATAGGTGTAACCGTCAATTAGTCAATGAATTCGAAAAAAAATTTTTAAGAGTTGTAGACGTGATGTGTGATGGTTTCTTTTCGATTAAAAAGTAATATTGGTTTCCCTCTGGTTGAAATAGCAATTCGTTGGATAGAGAGAAGTACACGACCGTTTGGTCCGTAAGAGTGGCATATCGAACTCATGATAGTGTAGCATTACTACTTTTTTCACCTCTTCAGTTTCGCCACTAATTGAGTTATTATAGCTTAAATTTATTCAAGATGAAAAAAGGAAGAATTTTCTTGTGCACCACGTGGAGGATCAAGGATAATGGAACATTATGATCTAAATGGAAAGACCATCCTGCTTACAGGAGGCACAGGCTCCTTTGGGCGGAAGTTCATCGACTACGTTCTAAAAAATTATTCTCCAAGGGCCATCAGGATCTTTAGTAGAGACGAGATGAAGCAGTACCAGCTCATGCAGGAGTTCTCGGATGATAGGCTGAGATTCTTGATAGGCGATGTCAGGGACAAAGAGAGGCTTATTAGGGCCACCAGGGGTGTGGATGTCCTGGTACATGCAGCAGCCATGAAGCAGGTTCCAACATGTGAATACAACCCATTTGAGGCTGTGAAGACCAACGTCATGGGGGCCATAAGTGTTATAAGCGCAGCCCTTGAAAACAAGGTTCCAAAAGTCATTGCCCTTAGTACAGACAAGGCTGTAAATCCAGTAAACATCTATGGCGCAACAAAGCTAGTCTCAGATAAGTTGTTTGTCCACGCAAATGTCTATAGCGGGTCTGAGTATCCACGTTTTAGTCTCGTTCGATATGGAAACGTACTGGGATCACGTGGAAGTGTAGTGCCCCTATTTTTAAAACAGAGAGACCAGGGGGTCCTTACTCTTACAGACGAGAGGATGACCAGATTCTGGCTCACCCTCGACCAGGCTGTCGAACTGGTTCTGAAGGGCCTATCCATAATGCAGGGCGGAGAAATTTTTATCCCGAAGATCCCTAGCATGAAGATAACTGACCTTGCTGAGGCCATTGCTCCTGGCTGTAAGAAGGAATTCATCGGTATAAGGCCAGGAGAAAAGATTCATGAGGTGCTTGTAAATGAAGAGGAGGGACGCCACACCTATTCCCTCGAAGACATCTACATTGTCACCCCGAGTACAAAGATGCTAGAGACAGATTATAGTCATCTTGGAGAAAAGGTGCCAGGAGACTTCATATATAGTAGTGATAAAAATGATTGGTGGCTGACCCCACAAGAATTGAGGGCAATTTTGAAGGAACAAGGATTAATCAATTAAATTCGATGATTCCATACGGAAGACAGTCCATAAGCGATGCGGACATAGAGGCAGTAGTAGAGGTCCTCAAATCTGATTTCATCACCCAGGGACCCAGGGTGGAAGAGTTCGAAGAGGCCCTGACTTCTCTCACTGGCGCCAAATATGCCATTTGTTGTTCGAGCGGTACCGCTGCCCTCTATTTGGCAGTCAGGGCACTTCATTTCGGAGGAGGATGTACTGGACTTACTGTTCCTCTTACTTTTGCTGCTTCAGCAAATTGTGTAGAGCTTGCAGGAGGCAGAGCCACTTTTGTGGACATCGATCAAGGGACGCTCAATATATCGGTGGAGGCCGTGGAGGAATACTGCAATAGTTTTGGGCCACCAGATGTGGTGATAGCAGTGGATTTTGCTGGTATCCCCTCGGAGCTTGAGGGACTCTATGACCTGAAGGAAAGATTTGGCTTTGCCATAATTGAAGATGCCGCCCATGCCATTGGATCTTCCTACATTTCGAGAAAAGGAGAACAGGTACAATGTGGGGCCTGTGTCCAT
>JALXAE010000005.1 GCA_026992355.1 Syntrophobacterales bacterium
TTTCGGGCAAGCCTTTGCCTGCAGATCTTGGTTATTTAGCTGACAGATTGGCAATAATTAACCATGTTACCGCTTACGCTTATTTGATAGACGAAGGGCGATGGGACGAATGGTTCTCGCTTTTTTCAGACGATGTTCTTTTCGAGTCCACTGTACCCTGTTTTGGCACCATCAGAGCTAAAGGTAAGGAAGCCTTCAAAAGGTTTGTTAATCTGAGATACAGGGGGCCGGGGAGTGAGAAAAACCGAACGGTGAGACGGCATACCATGGGAAATGTTCATGTAGTCAGCCAGACGGCTAAAACTGCTGAAGTGAGAACATACATGCTGATTTCTGCTGCTCCTCCCGACGGGAATTTTCGCGTCCTTACAAGCGGAACCTATAATGCAACTTTGGAAAAGCGCAGCGGAAGGTGGATTATCACCAGATGGTACATAGAAGTTGATGCGCCTGTAAAGAAGTCAACCATTCCCAAGATTCCGGGAATAGAATACATTCCAGACGATAGGCCTGAATGTAAAGAATAGACTATCCGGCCGGGAAGTTGTGTGAACACAGGTTAAGACAGCGAGGTGTTTTTGATGAAAGGAAAGTTAAAAGCCGAAAAGTTAAATAAGCACCCTATAATGCCCTGGTGGATGCCCATAACTCCAGAGTCTCAGACTTACTACTATCGTAACATAGATATGGTTTCAGTAACCTATGTTACCGATTACGATAATGTGGCTCCCCTTGTACCGGACGATCTTAATCTGGTGGAAATTACTGGATTGGATGGGCAAAGTTGCGTGAGTCTTATTTTTGCTAAATACAGGGAAAACGATCAAACCGGACCATACATGGAGGCTATTGTTGCAATACCAGTTCTGTTTAGTGATGTTCCCTATCTCTATGTCGTTGCAATATATGTTGATAATGACTCTGCTCTCGTTGCGGGTCGTGAATTTGGAGGATACCCGAAGAAAATTGCCAGAATTGAAATGATGAATTATGGGGATTTGTTTTTAAGTTCCCTTTGCAGGGCTACCACACAGGCAAAGACCGCAGATCCCCAATTTTACGACATTGCATCTTCCTCTGTTACCAGAGGGGAAATGTTGTTTTCGGTTCCTCTGCCTTCTACAGGTGTGGGCAAACTTCCGTCCCCTTACGACATGCTACTGCCCATGCCGGAGTCTTCTGGAAAACCTCTTCCTTATGTATTACCTACCATAGGTTTGCGTACTTTTCCCGGCGTGGGGGAAAAGTCGAACGAAGCGGAAATTTTGCAATTGATAAGTACTCCGTGGGTCATTACTAGAGCTACCGTTTGGGCTGGACTTAATCCCAGCATAGATCTGATAGCTTCTGGGGAAGACCCCATCGCCAGAAATTTGCCCGCAAACAGATTGGTAGGTGCTTTTATTTTGAGAGGTGATATGCATACGGAAGTTAGAAGTTGGAAGCTTTTGAGGAATTACAAAGAATAAATACTGAGGCTAAAAACAGAAAGGAGGAACCTATGAAGCGAAGGTTATTGCTAGTATGTTTGGTCGCGTTTTCGGTATGTTTCTTGTGGGTTAATGTTACAAAGGCCGTAACGAAAGAGGATTTTTTGGTGAAGAATACCAAAAGTTTGCTAAATCTATGCAATGCAAAACCGGATGACCCCTTGTTTGTGCCCGCTATACACTTTTGTGAGGGATATTTAGTGGGGGCGTTTCATTACTATGTGGCGGCAAATAGAGGACCCGAAGGTAAAAAACTGGTTTGTTTTCCGGATCCACCGCCTACCAGAGACCAAACCGTAAAAATGTTTATTGAGTGGGCAAACGCTCATCCTGAATATAATAACGAACTTCCTGTGGAAACGGAATTCCGTTTTCTTATGCAAAAGTGGCCTTGTAGGAAAAAATAAAAACTTTAATAAGAAAGGGAGTGATAACTATGAAAAGGGTTTTAGTTGTGTGCTTTTTGTGTATTAGTTTGGCCTTTGCCGGTTGTGCTGGAATGTCTGAGACCCAGCAGCGCACGCTAAGTGGTGGAGCTATGGGTGCTGCTGGCGGTGCACTTTTAGGAGCAATAGCCGGTGATGCCGCGATGGGGGCCCTGATAGGCGGTGCCGTTGGCTCCACGGGTGGCTTTCTGTACGGGAAGCACAAAGAAGCAGAGCGTAGAGCGTATCAGCAGGGTTATCAATCTGGAACACAGGCCAGGTAATTTTGATAAAGGCCTTCCTTCTTTTTCGGAGGGAGGCCTTCCGTGTTGAGGTTTAATTTGAAATAGTTGGCTTAAGAAGGGAACATGTCGGGAAAATTCAGAGCATACCTTTTTGCTTTGTGTGCGACCTTTTCAATCTTGCTGTGGGCTTATCCTACGTGGGGAGGCCCTCTTTATCCCGGCATGGGGAATTCCAAATCCAGAGCCGACACCACAAACGAAGCAGATGTTACAACACCTGTAACGGAGGTATCCTTTCCTGGCGATGTTGAAAAAGTCGTAGCTCATTTAAGTGACGAACGGGTACGCGAACTTCTGATAAAAACTTTGATGGAAGAAGCCCGGAGAAGGAATCTCAAAGGAACTGGGCAAGAAAGCACTCTGATAAACACTGTAGATTCTTTCCTATCTCTCGCCTCTTTCAGGATAAAGTTCGTTCTTTCTCAGATAAAAAATCTGCCCAAAGAATTGCGGGAAATTCCAGATCGTTTTTTGGGCAGGGAGAAAGTCAGTTCCTGGCTTAGAAAACTTATTATTGCCCTTTTTATATTCTTGCCGGGATTTGGATTCCACATCTGGGTACATAAACGCCTCTCTCCTATAAGGGATCACTTTGAATCGGTGGAGGTCGTAGATGTAGGCGACAGGTTTGTCGCGGCTATATTCAGAATGATACCCGAAGTCTTGTCACTTCTTTTGTTCACTGTTTTTTCAGTAGGGCTTTTTTTTCTTATTTTTGGAACAGGTCATCAGCCTGTGCGCGTGGTGTTTCTTGCCGTTGTCATAACGGTAGTTATTGCCAGATTGTTGATAATTATTTCGGAAGTTATTTGCAGTCCTTCTGTTCCTGCGTTGAGGTTGTTAAATGTAAGCGAGGAGGCGGCTATTGAATTGTACAGGGTTTTGTGTCGTCTTTCCTGGTTGGTTTCGGTTTTGATTGTTTTAACCATTGTAAGCAAGCGTCTTTTCGTATCACCTGACATTGCCGTGCTTATGATTTTGCTATTCGGTACCATTTTTCTCGCTGCTATCGGTTGGGAAGTGTGGAACCATAGGTATCGCATATCGGAGGCAATTTTGGAATCTGATACATCCGATAGTCGAGCAATATCCTGGTTTAAAATGCAAATCGCAAAAACATGGCACATTTTTGCTCTGGCATATTTGTTTCTGGTATGGGTTGTATGGGCGGTTCGTTTGGTTGTTTACGATACCAAGTTCGATGGGGCATTCTTCATAAGTCTTCTTATCGTTCCCATGTTTTTTGCCTTGGATCGAATTGGGCAATGGGTCGTAAACGCCGCTCTGGGGACTTTAGCGGTTCCTGATGATTCCAACAGTAGAAAAGAAACAGAAACCCAGAAGGGTGATGCTTCCGAAGACCAGGAGTCTGACTTCGGCGAAAAGGATCTAGAAGAAGGCAAGGTCGGAGAAAAAAGAGAAAATAGATTGTTAAAGTTGTCCAGAATGGCGGTTCGTCTGATCATATTTTTTACGATGTTTTTATGGCTCCTAGATCTGTGGGGATTTGAGTCAACCTTTGGAAAAACCCTTACGAAATCGGCCTTCCATATCCTCTTGATTATAACTATGGCTCTGGTGTTCTGGCGTTGGCTGAGTTCTTATATTGCCAAAAAGCTGGAAGAGACCCTTCCGGAAGAAAAAGATAGTGTGGAAGACGAGGGGGAGGAAGAAGAATGGCGAACTGTGGCTTTGGGTAGAAGACATACTCTTCTTCCCTTGTTAAGAAAGTTCGCAGGCACCATGATAATGGTCATGACGGTTTTGCTGGTTCTTTCTTCTCTGGGCATAAACATCGGGCCACTTCTTGCTGGTGCAGGAGTCGTTGGATTGGCCATAAGCTTTGGTGCTCAGAAACTCGTGTCCGACATATTGTGCGGCATATTTTACCTGATAGACGACGCCTTTCGAATAGGTGAGTACATACAGGCGGGGAGTGTTTCCGGGACCGTTGAAGGAATGACTCTTCGCAATGTAATGCTAAGACATCACAGAGGCATGTTGCAAATAGTTCCTTTCAGCGATCTGGGTTCCATTACCAATTTCATGCGAGGCGGAATAGTCGTTAAGTTCAATCTGAAGTTGCCTTACGATACCGACATAGACAAGGTGCGCAAGATAATAAAAAAGGTCGGTAAAAAAATGCTAGAAGATCCGGAACTTGGTCCTTATTTCATAAAACCGATAAAGTCTCAGGGAGTCCGCGAGGTTGGCGATTCTGCTTTGACTTTTCGGGTTAAGTTTACTGCCAAGCCGGGCAAGCAGTTTCTTATTCGCAGAGAGGCTTATAGACGGATCACCGAAGCTTTGAAGGCTGCCGGCATTGAATATGCTCATCCGAAGGTGATAGTAGAAATTCCTAATCTACCAGAGTTTCAGAATACAACAAAAGAGGAAAACTCCCAGAAAGAAAGCGAAACACCAATGCAAAAAGCCCAAATTATTCAGGAAGCCGGAGCTGCTGCCGGTTTTGTTGTGGAAAGACAGAAGAAAAAGCAGCCGGGAGAAAAATCTGAAGATGATCCCTTCCTCGACCTGTAGTCTCAGTTGGTTGCATCCGATTGGCGTTATGACGTGAAAGATACGGGTGAGGAAACTTGGAAAGCTTCATGTAAGTTGGAAGCAAAAGGGGCTTTGAGTTTACAAGGCCCCTTCTTTTTTATCTTCCATTACATTTTGGAGGTTTCAAACAGGTGATACACTGATTCTCCATGTAACTCCCTATCAAGACCGTTCATTTCCGTATCAGCATCAACCCGCATAGGTATCGCAACATTTACTATTTTTGCCAGGAAGTGGGTTATTACAAAGCTATATAGGCCCACCACAACAACACCTACAATCTGGTACCAAACCTGCAAATAGTTACCGAGTATCAGGCCTTTGGCTCCTACTGACGCAAATAAACCCGTAAGGACAGCTCCAAAAGCGCCGCCAAGTCCATGAATACCCACCACATCCAGGGAGTCATCAAAACGAAATTTGAACTTTATCCTCACTCCATAGTAGCATAATACTCCAGCTGCCAAACCAATCACCAAAGCCCAGAAGGGAGAAACAAACCCTGCTGCTGGAGTAATAGCCACAAGTCCTGCAACTGCACCAGAAATGTAGCCCAGCCCGCTCGGTTTTCTCAAGAAGTACCACTCCATAAACATCCAGGAAGATGCAGCAGCAGCTGAAGCAACAAGCGTGGTGCAGAGAGCCAATCCGGCAAGACCGTTGGCACCGAGAGCACTTCCAGCGTTGAATCCAAACCAACCAAACCAGAGGATTGCTCCCCCGAGCAGGGTTAGACTTAAATTGTGAGGCAAAAAGTAATCTCTGGGGAAGCCAATACGATTGCCAAGCACTTTTATAATGGCAAGGGCTGAACAACCTGATGCTAGATGGACAACTGTGCCTCCCGCAAAGTCTAGGGCTCCCATTTTTTGTAACCATCCACCACCCCAAACCCAATGGGCCACAGGGTCATAAACAAACAGGGACCAGAGAAGAATGAAGACACAATAGGCACTAAACTTCATGCGCTCAGCTATAGCTCCGCTTATAAGAGCCGGGGTAAGTATGGCAAATGCTCCTTGAAACCATACATACACAAAAGTAGGTATCGACCCGAAAACTGAATTATCATCAATGCCTTTGAGAAAAATGTGGGAGAGATTTCCTATAAAACCTCCTTCACTACCGAAAACTAATGTATATCCCACTATCATCCACTGCATTCCTACCAGACCTATAGCAACCATAGAATGCATCATGGAACTGAGAGCATTTTTCCCTTTGACCATTCCAGAATAGAAAAAAGCAAGCCCTGGAACCATAAACAGAACCAGCGCAGTGGAAATTAATACCCATGCCGTATCTCCTGTGCTGATTTTTACGGTGCTGCCAGCATAAGCCCTGGAAACATTTAGAATTCCAAACAAAAGACACAAAGCAATACTAGACCTCTTTATTCTGTTCATGATCTTCCCCTACTATGTTCAAATTTTCTTGACTGTGTTTTTAGAGTGCCTCTGGACCCGTTTCTCTTGTGCGGATGCGGATTACTTCATCTATAGATGATATAAAAATTTTTCCGTCGCCTATTTTACCTGTGTAGGCATTTTTTATTATCATATCGACAACTTCTTCTGCCATTTCTCTGGGCACAACTACAACGACCATCATTTTGGGAACAAAACTGACATCATATTCTGCTCCACGATAGACTTCTGTTCTACCCCTTTGCCTTCCAAACCCTTGAACTTCCAATACAGTTAAACCTTGTACCCCCAGTGCAAGAAGAGCGTCTTTTATTGCAGGAAGCCTGAACGGTTTTACTATTGCCTCTATTTTTACCATATGGTATCTCCTTGGATATCCGCGTACGCGGTTTTAGGATTTTACGCACTCAGGCCCCGTTATAAAAGCTAGCCCTGACGGGGGGTTAGCGGGCGGGGCCTCTTGGTTCTATGGGAAGCACACTTTTAAAATGTGCCCCCCCTGAAAACTTCCAACTATGTATTAAATGTCAAAATAGAGATAGAATTCATGTGGATGAGGTCTCAGCCTTACGGGATCTACCTCACGAGTTCTCTTGTATTCAAGCCAGGTATCTATAACATCTTGGGTAAAAACACCGCCTTTCATTAGAAATTCGTGGTCATTTTCTAGAGCATTAAGAGCTTCTTCTAAGGAACCTGGAGTTGAAGGTACATTCGCCAGTTCTTCCGGGCTCAGGGCGTAAATATCCTTGTCCAAAGGTTCACCAGGATCAATCCTGTTTTCGATACCATCCAATGCAGCCATCAACATAGCGCTGAAGGCAAGATAACCGTTACAAGATGGATCGGGGGTTCTAAACTCAATTCGTTTTGATTTAGGAGAAGGCGAATACATGGGGATACGAACCGCCGCACTTCTGTTTCTGCTGGAATAGGCCAGATTTACAGGAGCCTCATAGCCCGGAACCAGTCTCTTGTAAGAGTTAGTGGTTGGATTAGTAAAAGCACAGAGGGCTGGTGCATGCTTCAGTATTCCACCAATTGCCCACATTGCAATGTCGCTCAAACCTGCATATTTATCACCAGCAAAAAGAGGTTCTCCATTTTTCCAGAGGCTGAAGTGGGTATGCATTCCGGAACCATTGTCCTCAAAAACGGGTTTAGGCATAAAAGTGACAGTCTTACCGTGTTTTCTTGCTACATTTTTTATGATGTATTTAAACCACATTAGCTGGTCACCCATTTTGACTAGAGGTGCAAAGCGCATATCAATTTCTGCCTGACCCGCTGTAGCAACTTCATGGTGCTGGCACTCCACACTAATACCCACCTGTTCCATCAAAAGCACCATCTCCGTTCTCATGTCCTGAAAAGTATCCGACGGTGGCACTGGGAAGTATCCCTCTTTGTGACGGAGCTTATATCCTAAATTGGGGCATTCTTCCCTACCGGAATTCCAGATGCCCTCTTTTGAATCTACAAAATAGAATGAATATTGGGGGCCATCTCCGTAACGAATATCATCGAATATGAAAAATTCGGCTTCAGGACCGAAATAGGCCGTATCAGCAATGCCCGTAAATTTGAGGTATTCTTCAGCTTTCTGGGCAATATGTCGCGGATCGCGACTATATTTTTCCTTTGTTATGGGATCAACAATGTTACAAATCATTGTAAGCGTTGGCACTTCATAGAAAGGATCAATAACTGCTGTTGTCGGATCGGGTACTACCAACATGTCACTAGCATTAATTGGCTGCCATCCTCTGATGCTTGATCCATCAAAACCAAAACCATCCTCAAAGCTGGACTCGTCTAGCTCAGAAACCGGAACAGAAAAGTGCTGCCACATTCCTGGAAAGTCCAAAAACCTAAAATCAACCATTTTAACGTTCTTTTCTTTAATGAGTTCTAAAACTTCCTTGGGTGTCATAAATTCCTCCTTTGACTAAATTTACTCACAAAGCCTCAAGACCACTTCAATAAAAATCGGTGTGTATTTTCCTGCAATCAACATGCCACACTATCACTGTGTGAGTTGGAAATTTTTTCACAGCAACTGACGTTTTGAGAAGGCACCATGGTAACAACGACATAAAGTTATTCCGAAAAATTTCATAGCCGAAGGCAGTTTTGTGATAAAAGTTCATCATATGCATTTAAAGGATCTAATAGAAAACCCTATTGAACAAAAATGAACACGTTCCTTACAGTTCATAGGCTAGCAATTGTGCAGTATATATCGAATTTCTGGGAAGTCCTTAGGCAAAATAGAAGAAGAACTTTTGCACAAAATTGTTCATGAATGTTTATTTGTAATAATTCCGGATTATGCACCTGGTTTATTTTGTGCATGGTTTTTTTCGTTTGATGGCCTTGCAATAGGGAATGTGACGGTAAAAACAGCTTGCTGATCCTCCTCCGTGCATGTAAGTAATCCGCCCATGTTTTTTACAAGCTTATGTGAGAGTGGTAGGCCAACACTTCTCCCCCCTTCTGAAAAAGGCAAGAAGATGCTTTCGCAATCTAGAGTTTCACCGGGTTCTAAGGGCGAAGAACATTGTATATGCACATGATTGTCTGTAGCGAAGGTTCTTACGCAAAAGTTTTTTCTGGATCTACTACCTTCAATGGCGTTACGAAATAGATTGATTAGAACCTGCAACAAGATGTTTGGGTCAACTTGAATATAAGGAAGATTAGGATCCAGCTCCATGGCGCACAAAACGCCTTTATGTTCTATCTCTGGTTGCAACAATTCATAGCAGCGTTTTATCACTTCGTTAGCATTTAGGAATACCTTTTTTATTTCTACTGGCTGAAGGTAATGGCGAATGCGATTTAGCAGTTTTTCCAGCCTGTGGGTTTCTTGGATAATTATGTCGGCTTCTCTTAATTCGGGATGTTTCTTTTTAATACGTCTAGCGAACCCGCCTATGGAAGTTAGAGGATTTCTGATTTCGTGGGCAACTTCAGTAGCTATTACTCCTAAGGTTTTAAGCTTTTCCTGCTGTACTAGAGAGCGTTCATAAAAAAACCTATCGGTTATATCTATAATTATACCTTCGAGCTCACAGGGCTTATCATCGGTTCCATAAAGAGGTAGCGACTGGATGAAGGT
>JALXAE010000006.1 GCA_026992355.1 Syntrophobacterales bacterium
ACAATGTAGATTTAGCTTTTTTTGGAGAGAAAATGTATCATAATTTTAAAAAAAATTCCACCAAAATGGCCGAGATAATCAGGCAGGTCATAGAAAAAGAGGGTCCAATTACTTTTTATAAATTTATGGACCTTGCCCTATATCATCCTGGATATGGTTATTATACAACCAGGCCATTTCCTGTAGGAGCAAGGGGGGATTTTGTTACCTCTCCCCATGCAAGTCCAATATTTGGTGGAGCCATAGCCAATCAGTTATACGAGATGTGGATATTAATGGGGAGAAGTGGATTCGACCTTGTGGAGATAGGTGCAGGATCTGGTTTCCTTGCAAAGGATATTTTGGGCTTTGCAAAGAAGTTTTTTCCTGATTTTTATGATTCTCTTAAGTTTAAGATAGTGGAGCCAATTGAAAATATTAAGGCCTTACAAAAAGAAAATTTGGATGGTTTTGATGTTACTTGGTATAAACAACTTGATGATATTGGATCACTATCAGGTTGCATCTATTCCAATGAACTCATGGATGCATTTCCAGTTCATTTGGTTAGGCGTGAGGAATATGGTTTCAGTGAGGTCTATGTGAAATACGATGAAAATGGCCTTTTCAAAGAATGTCCTGGTCAGATGTCGGACGATAGACTGGAGGATTATTGCATACGGCATCTAACCCATTTGTCAGATGGTTATACGACGGAAATCGATTTAGGTCTCAAGGATTGGCTAAAAAAGGTTTCTCATGTATTGAAGAAGGGGTTTCTATTAACCATAGATTATGGCTTTTCAAGGAATGAATATTTTCACCCAAATAGGAAAAGGGGGACCATAATTTCTTATAAGGGCCAGATGGTCGATGAAGATATATTTAACGATCCAGGTGAAAAAGATATTACTCATCACGTTAATTTCAGTGATTTTGTAGAATGGGGTTTAGAAGTTGGTCTTGAACCAATAGGTTACTGCAATCAGTGGAGTTTCCTTGCTTCAATAGGGGTAGAGGATGTTTTGAAAAAATTGTTTCCAGAAGGACTAGGCCCATTTTCACCTGAACTGGCTGGAATAAAGATGTTGCTCCTGCCTCAGGGGATGGGAGATACACATAAGTTCATCGTACAAGCGAAAGAGATGGGTGAGAGGATCGATCTAAGTGGTTTTAGAATGCAAAACCGGATAGAAAGGCTTTTAAGATGAAATACGGTGTACTAAAAGGGATTAAATTTTTTATATTCGACTGTGACGGCGTGCTTTTCGATTCAAAGAGAGCCAATCTTGAGTATTATAATAGGATTTGTACTGCTGCAGGAAGGCCCCCAATCAGTCAAAATGAGTTCTTTTATGTACATATGCATACTGCAGAAGAATCTCTGAGATATCTATTTAGGGATTACCCAGAGCTTCTTCCATACGCCTTTGATATTACAAAACATATATCATACGGGCAATTTATGCGATATATGAAATTTGATCCAGTTCTACCTATGGTCTTGGGCGAATTAAAGCGTATCGGGATAAGGATGGCTATATCGACCAATCGGAGTAACACAATGCCCCTCATAATGAAAATTTTCCGTCTGGATAAGTGGTTTGACTATACTTGTAGTGCCCTAGATGTAGAAAATCCAAAGCCCCATCCAGAAGGAGTAAGAAAAATTTTGAGGTATTTTGGGGCGCATCCAAGAGAATGTATTTACATAGGTGATTCTTTGATTGACCAGCGAGTAGCAGAAAGGACATTCATTCCCTTTGTGGCTTACAGAAATAAGGCACTACACGCAATGTTTCACGTAAAACACTTTTTGGAGCTTCTAAGGTTAGCTAGGTCCATAGCCTAATTATTGTCACCATTTTTCAAGGAGGCACATAGCTGACCACATGCAGCATTTATGTCAGCCCCTTTGCTTTTTCTGACTGTTACTGTATAACCCTTTTCAGCAAGAATTCTACGAAATGTTTCAATGGTTGCCCTCTCAGGGGTCTTAAATGGTATTCCATCCACTTCATTAAATGGTATTAGATTTATTTTTACACGTAAATTTTTGAGAATTTTTGCTAGTTCCACAGCATCTTGAGTTGAGTCATTTACATCCCTTATGAGAAGATATTCTATTGTGATACGTCGCCTCTTTGGCAGAGGATATTTCTTTAATGCATCAATCAAGTCGTGTAGATCAAAACGTCTATTTATTGGCATGAGTTCAGACCTGCGTTCAGAAAATGGGGAATGGAGACTAATAGCTAGTCCCACTTCATGTTCAACTCCAAGTTTCTCTATGTTTGGAATGATGCCGCTGGTGGAGACCGTGATTCTACGTTTAGAAAAGTCGAGTCCCGAACCATCCTGCAGGATGTAAAGGGCCTTCGATAGGTTGTCATAGTTCATGAGTGGTTCTCCCATTCCCATGAAAACTATGTTTCGAATTGATTGACGTTTGCCACCCAATTCTTCTATTGCCATTAGCACCTGAAGAGCTATCTCAGATGGTGCAAGATTTCGCTTGTACCCCATAAGGGCTGTTCTACAAAAGTTGCAGCCCATTGCACATCCAACCTGAGTAGAGATGCACACTGTGTGGTGTTCCTCTTCGGGGATTATTACACTTTCTATCATTGCATTGTCATCGAGCAGGAAGGCTATTTTTCTCGTACCGTCTTTTGAAAGCTGTACTTTTTTTGGTTTAAGTACCTTGATCTCAAAATTGCTTTTTAATTCATCACGCAAGCTTTTAGGTATGTTGCTCATGACGTCGAATGAATGACAAGAAGGAGTCCATAGCCACCTGAACACCTGTTCACCCCTGTAA
>JALXAE010000007.1 GCA_026992355.1 Syntrophobacterales bacterium
AAAGTAATTGAGGGATACAAAAATATTTTCAGATTTTGCCAACTTTATGGTTCTCTTAACATCGTCAAGAGAATAGCCAATGGGTCTATAGTAATTATGATAATACTTGTCCTGAAAGCTGTTTAGGCTAATTCGGATACTGTCCAGTCCAGACCGAATGAGATGATAAACCCTGTCAGGTAAACTTCCATTGGTGTTTAAATTTATTGTGCCAAAATTTACGTCCTGACGGATTAGCTCAATAGCTTTTCCAATTGTTTCCGACTGAAGCAAAGGTTCCCCCTCACAGCCTTGACCAAAACTAACAACGGGTTTTTCTGCCACTTTGATATGCAAAGTGGCAACCTCCGCTATTTCCTCAGGGTTAGGCACAAAAGATATTCTGTCCTGAGTCGCACAAATCTGCGAGTTATCTTGGTGGCTAATACACCCAAGACATTTTGCATTACATGCCGGAGAAGTTGGAAGCGGAGCTTCCCAACGGCGCAGAAAGAAATTTCTTGCAGCAGGGCAAGCATAAGACAGAGCACACTTTCCAAGATGTTGTATTAGGCGATTATGTTTATAGGCACTGATAAATTTTCTGGCATTTATGGACACCCTGTTTAAATCGAACCTATCAATGTCTTGCCTTACATCAGGGTCCACCCTTACAGCTGTTACGACAAACTGGCCATCTAACCACCCAACTGACGCGTAAGAAAAAAGGGGAAGTATCTTTGCGCGTTGTTTTGTTTTATAAGCAGCGTGGTACAGAGCAGTATGGGCAGGAGCTACAAAAGCTGCAACCGCAAAAACTGCTTTCTCCAGAGTATAAGGATTTTGGTCCAGGACCACAAAGTTTTTGTGTTCTAAACTATACCCGACCGGCAGCCTATCTGGTAATATGAATAGTTCACTGCCTTCCGGAAGTGGTATCCAGTCTCCAGGACTTAAACGCTTCCATCTGCCAGCATGAGCACCCACCATTTCAACATCTGGCAGTTCGTAAATCTGACCTTTTTTGTCAGCAAAAACCAAACAGGGACGATTAACCTGCGTCATTTTTCAACATTTCTCGAAAAGACAAAATTGGGTTGCTAGAGTATTTTCTGATGAATGAAAGTAGCCTATCCATGAACTTGAACGAGTTTATGTTCATTCGGTGATGGTGAATCATTATCCCCACTATCCCTTTTTGAGTTAAAAGGCCTTCAAAATCCCTCAAAAGTTCGTCAAAGGCGTAATCCTCGTGTTTAACCTTTCTTGTGTGCAAGTCCAGCACTACCCGGAAATTATTTAATCGAATGGTCTTTTTCGCCCCTCTCGGGAACGGGGAATCCATAGACACAGCTTGAAAACCCAGTTGTTGAAGTACCTCCAGAGTTGCAAGATTCAATCTATTCCAGGGGGGAGTAAAAACAGGTAGAAGGCTGGAACCAAAGAGTTCGGACAGCTTTGCCTGGCCTTTCCATATATCCGCCCATTGCTGATCCCGGCTGCGGGCGCTACAGAATTCCGCCTTTTTCCCATTTTTATTCCAATTTATATGACGCCATCCATGCTGGTGCCAATTCCATAATTTATCAGATACATCTATCTTCTCACATATTTTCTCTATTCTCTTCGAGTTTACCCAAGCTGGAACAACGGCCAGTGCGAGGGGAACATTATAATGTTTAAACAATCTTAGGACTGCATGGAAACCTTTCCCCCAAGCACCAATGTCATCAGCCCTAAAAAATAGGGATGGAATTTTAGAAGCATTCTCAGAAAACAAACGTTCCAAACGCTCTTCCCAGTTAGGTGGCAGCTTCCTCCATACCGGACTTACCTGTTTCGGCCTGTATCTTTCGTGAAGGCCAACCATTTCTAGCAAAGGTATATCTTCAAATCCCAACGTAAAAACTCCTTAGAATTTTTACTTTGTTGCACTCTTCTGACTCTTATAAAATTCCATAAGCTTGTCTTCAATATACCTTTCCTTGCCCTGCTCAAGACCATCCTCTAGCTGAACGTACGGTGCCCTGTCAGAATGCATCGACAGCATCTCCAAGCCTGTGTTAATAGACTCCCATGCCCATTTCTTCCAGGCATCCATGGCTTCAGGTTTCTCAGCTATAAGGTCGTTCAGCGAAACATTTGCTTCCTCACCAAGCATTTCCAATTCCTCATTTATGGCTTCAACTAGAGCCTCATCCAGGGTCGGCCTTCTTTTCAAGATACAAGAAACAATAAGATCAACACAAAATTCAAAAACATCTCCAGGAATATCGTGAGGATTGCAGATAAGACACAAACTCCTGTCGTGCTCAATAGAAGCATTTTCAGGAAACCGATTTTCTTCCGCTATTTTCTGGAAGTGTTTAAAAGTATAACTAACTGGATTGGACATCTTTTTACTCCCCTTTCGATAAACGCAAATATTGTTCACTGTTAATAACTTTTATAGCAGGTCTAAAATTTTTATGAAACTCTTGAACTCATTTTTTCTTGTAAGATGAAAACAGGTAAAATAGCTTTTCCATTCTTTAGAAATACCGGGAGGAAAGCAAGTGAAAATAGAACATAGAGCAAAATTGGAAAATTTTACTGTCGTGTTACACAGACCCCACTTCCCCGAAAATATAGGTTCCGTTGCCAGGGCATGCAAAAACATGGGCATAAAAAACCTTGTGATTGTTGACCCTCTTGATTGCGATTTAACCCGCATCCTTAAAATGGCTACCCATTCCTCAGAAGATATTGTTTCAGACATGGAAGTATATGACAACCTTGAAGACGCTCTGGCTCCTTTCAACTACATCGTGGGGACAACCGCAAGGCGAGGATCGCAAAGACGAACCATAACTAACCCGAGAAAACTGGCTCAGGATTTAATTAACATCAGTCACAACAATAAAATCGGGCTTCTGTTCGGACCCGAAAATAGAGGACTCGCTAATAGAGAACTCAAATACTGCCACTCACTGGTAACCATACCAACGGCAGAATTTTCATCTCTCAATCTGGCTCAGGCCGTAATGATAATTCTCTATGAAATATTTACCGCTTCAATGAAACCACCAAAAGAATTTGTGCCCCGCCTGGCAACAAGTATTGAGCTCGAAAAAATGTATGAACATTTATCCCACACACTGGCAAAAATACACTTTATAAACCCGGAAAATCCCGAATACTGGATGATGAACATTCGAAGGTTTTTCAATAGAATAAAGTTACAGGCAAGGGACGTTAAGGTCATAAGAGGAATTTGCAGGCAGATTGAATGGTATTGTGAAGAGCGAGTTGAACGAATGTTGAAAGAAAAACTCAGCCACCAGAGGGAGTAAACATACTTAAAAACCAAGAGTCAGAAGAAAAATGGGATTAATCGCTTCAAAACGGAAGGAATCCATAATTGGCAAAGAACGGTTTACAGAAACCTGAGTAACAGAAAATGAAAGGGAATGTCTGCGGGCAAAATTTTTCACTGACTCGACCGTATCCCATGTGACAGCAGATACTACCGCTGGGGGGAATTCTGGAAAAAGCCCCTTAATTTTATCAAGCACTGGCAACAAAGATTTTCCACCTCCCCCTATGAATATCCTGTCCGGTCTAGGCAACTTGTCTACAATTTCCAGCATATCATTAAGATAGGGAACTATTTCACCGCACCGGAATTTTTCAACGTTAGAACAAAGCCTTTTATATCTTTCTTCTTTTTTTTCGACTGCACACACCGTAGAAAGAGGCCTGGCATAAGAAGCCTCAATCGAAACAGAACCACTACCAGCTCCAAGATCCCACAGAATGGCCTCATTTTTTAAACGAAGAGCAGAAACAGCTATCGAACGAACTTCTCGCTTCGTAATCATTCCGGAATCATGTTCAAAAAGGTCTTCTTTAAAAAACCCAGCGTATTCCATGGAAGACGGGGGTATAACAAAAACAAGATTGGGATCATGCCACTCTCTAGACATTACTTCCCTTGGCTTCGTCCTTACAATAACCTCATTTTGCGTTCCCAACCGTTCTCCAACAACAACATCAATGTCATGAAATCCAGCTGAAACGAGCATCTCCGAAAGAAAAGCAGGACCGGTTCGGGAATCTGTTAGAAGAGCTATTTTCCTTCCTGCTCTCAACCAATAGAAGAAGGACCGATTTACTGCACGACCATGCAAGCTAAAACACAGCATATCATCCCAGGATAGGGCAATTTGCGAAGCCAAATACTGAACATAAGTTATATTGGGAAGTATTTTCATTCGTTGGTATCCAAGCCTCTCAACAAGCCTCCTTCCAATCCCAAAGAAAAGAGGGTCTCCAGAGCCAATAACAAGTACCTTTTTATCTTTAGACAAATGTTCTATTTTCTTCATCACATTATCAATTGGTGACTTAATGGGTACAACATCCACAGCATGATTCCGTCCCAAAGCCGCTTGTATGTCTTTCCCGGTAACAATAACCTCAGCTGCCTCTATCCAGGAATAATATTCGCGGCTCAAGCAAGAAAGGTGTGGTCCTAACCCCATAAGAACGACTATAGGTGGAAACCACTCTTCAGGAGTCTTACAAGGGGTGAACATCATTCATATTTTCCAGAGAACAAAGCAAACTTCCATCATAATCAAATAAAAATAACCTGATACGATTGATGCCGGGCAAAAATTCTCTTGATTTTTTAATAGCTATCTCGGCAATTCTCCTAACAATATCCAGTCTATTCCGCCTTTTTAAAATGTCAAGCATGTGCCTTGCTGTATTGGCCTGCTTAATTTCTTCAGCGAGCTGTTTAGGGATATTAAATAAATGTTTTTTTACAAACCCTTCAATATCTAGATTTGAACTGTGGGCATGAGTGTACTTATAGCCCAATGCCATCTTTAAAGTCTTTCCAAAAAACAGAGCGTGAATCAATTCACTGAAACCAAGCTCATAAGCTTTTACTACAGAAAATTCAAAAAAATCAGCAATCTGGACAAAAGCTTCGTCAGGTAAATTTGAAAGCAATCTCTTTGCATACTTTTCGCTTTTCCCACCTGTGCTCAAGACCACAGAGGTGCAACCATGTTTTCTTGCAAACTTCATCGCTGCCACTATGGTCTCTTGAAAGGCTTCGTGGGAAAAGGGGGTTACTATCCCTGTTGTCCCAAGTATCGAGATGCCACCCACAATGCCAAGTTTTGGGTTTAAGGTTTTCTGTGCAAGACTTTCACCTCTAGGAACGGTTATATCTACAAATAATGAAGGCAACGAATGAAAGCTTTTATCGTAGGATAAAAAAATGTCTGCACCGGTATTTAAGCCATTCCCAGAGGGAACAGAAAAATTCGGCCAATGGGACAACACATACTCAACATTTTCCTTTAGCATCTTCCGGGGAACCGGATTTATTGCTGGTTCACCAACCCTGACTGGTAGCCCTTCCCGAGTAACGAACCCTATCCCTTTGCCCGCCTTTACAAAAATACCGTTTCGCCCTTCGAGACGAAATAATCTCACTTCAGCCCTGAATATTGCTCCATGAGTAACATCAGGGTCGTCTCCCCCGTCTTTTTTTACCTCTGTTATGGCTATCATCCTCCTGTTATCCACGTGAAGGACAGCAACACTTACAGGAAGATAAAAACCCACAGGTAGTTTTACAGCACACCAAAATTCCCGCTTTCCAGTCCCACTAAAACCAGAGTACAAACTTCTTATAGCCCCAACTACACCCGCAACTACAGCAGTGCCGGAACTAAAACCCTTTCTCAATTCCTTCTTTCTGCTCTTCATTGAGGTCGCAACTTAAGAACCAAGTTTTTTCTGGATTTTTGACCACGTATCTTTGAGCGTTACAATGCGATTAAAAACAGGTCGATCAGGGGACGAATCAGGATCCACACAAAAATAACCCAACCTTTCAAATTGGTATCTACTCTCAACGGGGGCATTCAAGAGACTCGGCTCCACATAACACGGGTAAACCACTTTTAAAGATTCAGGATTTATGTATTGTTTAAAATCTTCTCCTTCTTCCAGGTTGACCATATCTGCTCTGGTAAACAGATAATCATAAAGCCGCGCTTCCGCGGCAATGGCATGTTGTGCACTAACCCAGTGAATTGTGCCCCTGACTTTTCGCCCGTCAGGGCTCCAGCCACCTCGAGTTGCAGGGTCATAGGTGCAATGCACTTCAACAACTTCACCAGTGCTTGGATCTTTCTTCACATCGACACAGGTAATGTAATAACCGTATCTGAGCCTTACCTCCCTACCTGGGGCAAGTCGATAGTATTTCTTTGGTGGATCTTCCATAAAATCACTTTTTTCTATGTAAAGCACCCTTGAAAAAGGAACTTTCCTGGTGCCCATAGCCTGATCTTCCGGGTTATTTATAGCTTCCAGCTCTTCCACTTGGTTTTCGGGATAATTTATTATAACCACCTTCAGTGGATCGAGAACGGCCATCGCCCGGGGAGCTCTTTTGTTTAGGTCTTCTCTGAGACAATGCTCAAGAAGAGCTATGTCGACAACACTATTTCTTTTAGCCACGCCAATACGTTCACAAAAATCACGGATAGCCTCTGGGGTAAAGCCTCTTCTCCTGAGTCCTCTTATGGTAGGCATTCGTGGATCATCCCATCCCGAAACAAAGCCTTCCTTCACAAGCACTGAAAGATAACGTTTACTGAGCACTGTGTAAGTGAGGTTCAGGCGAGCAAATTCTATCTGCTGAGGATGATATACTCCCAATTCATCGAGAAACCAATCATATAGAGGACGATGGTCCTCAAACTCCAGGGTACAAATAGAGTGAGTAATACGCTCTATAGAATCCGATAAGCAATGGGTAAAATCGTAGGTTGGGTAAATACACCACCTGTTACCAGTCCTATAGTGAGGAACGTGCTTTATGCGGTACATGACTGGATCACGCATGTTCAGGTTAGGATGGGACATATCTATTTTCGCTCTAAGAACGTGCGAACCATCGGGAAATTCACCCTTCCTCATACGCTCAAAGAGATCTAGATTCTCTTCCACAGTTCGATTTCTATAAGGGCTTTCCTTACCAGGTCGAGTAAGTGTTCCTCTATACTCTCGTATCTCTTCAGGGCTTAAACTATCAACGTAGGCCTTCCCTTTTTTAATCAAATCAACCGCATATTCGTAAAGCTTTTCAAAATAATCGGAAGCAAAATAGAGCCTATCTTCCCAATCAAATCCCAACCATCGAACATCTTCTTTAATTGCTTCTACATATTCTTCTCTTTCTGTTTCGGGATTAGTGTCATCCATCCTTAGATTACACTTTCCTCCATATTCTTCGGCCAGCCCAAAATTCAAACAAATTGATTTGGCGTGCCCTATATGTAAATAGCCATTTGGCTCGGGTGGAAACCTGGTATGTACCCTACCCTCGTACTTTCCCTTTTTCAGATCTTCTTCAATTATGTTCTTTATAAAGTTAGGTGGGGGGGTAAATTTTTTAGTTGTCATACTACCTTTCGCTCCTCCTTGGTACTATTCGCTTGTAGTTCTTTGAGGAATCAAGAAGTCTTCAAGTTCAGGCGGAATACCTGATACAAGAGAAACTATTGCAAGATCATCAGCCACCAGCCTTTCTACTCTAACTACTCCCTTAGGATCGCCAGGTATCCAGCCTGCTGGCAATCCCGTCGGGGTCTTAATAAGCTTTCCAGATCTCACAACATTCAGTAAATCACCCTCTTTCAAACCAGAAATTGCTCCAGCACTAATGAACCACCGCTCATCTTCCTCTTCAGAAAAGGCATGACAATACCAGGGCATGAGGTTTTTCTTTTCCAAGGCTATATCAACAACTTTGGAAGCAAGGAGGTTCAAAAAACTGCTGACATCATCAGCAGCTTTTATGGGCATCTTCATTTCAAGGATAGGATATCTGTAAGCAAGACCAGTATCGATAATACTGACGCGAGCTGTAGCTTCCCCGGGAACGCTATCGGGCAAACTCAGCATTTCAACTAAATTCAACATCCTGGTACCCGGATAGATTCCCACAATCTTTGTGATGCAGGCAAGATCTCGCCTTTTCAAACAGTCAGTTTTTGATAAAACCTCTCTTATGTCTCTGTCATCCACATAGATTGCTCCGTTTCTCTCGGTAGTTTCCTTTGCAATTCTGAGAAATTTCTCACCGGCAATAACAGAAATATTCTGAGTATCTACCAAAAAACCTATCTTTGTTCTGTAAGGTTCGAGAGACTTTCTTATCTCCCTCTCTTTTAGTATTGCTTTTTCCAGTCTTTCCAAACGTTTTTCCGTATCTGCTTGAGTTCTAGCCTTTTCTCCAGCATCGGCAAATATCTTGATTAAATTGGTCGATTCCTTCTCGGGATTTCTTCTTAAAAAGTAATCCCCAGAAAGCAAAAAAGGGTTGTCCAGCATAATGCGCCTTACTTCAGCACTGGAAAATGTGTAACCCTCGGGAGGTTTTTCAGTCACTATATCCGGAAACGAAGGCGAGCAACCAGAAATGCAGGGCAACAACAAAAAGCAAAACACAACAAAGCCCATCCCCGCAAAGCACCTTATGTTACAGGACTTCATTTACATACCTCCAACAGAAAACTCATCTAAATAAAAAAGGGGCATAATGCGTGAGTCATTATACCCCTTTTGCCTACTGCTACAATGAAAAATTATTTTCCTTTAGAATTTCCAGATAAGCTCAGCAGCTATCCTCGATGCTATATCGTCACTCCTGTTTCCGCTCAAAGCTTCCGTTACGTCCTTTATGACATCCCCTGGGAAGAAAAAGGTCATCTGCCCTTTAATAAACATGTTTTTATTGAGGGCGAGCGTAAGTTCATTATCCCATTCGCAACCGGCGTACCCTGAATCCACAGGAGTGCTAATAGCGGGATTAATCCAGTTGGTAACCACGAAGTCCTCATTCCACCAGAAGAAGTTTGCATTTGTCCTATAAATCAAGAATACTCTGGGAGCCATCGTAAGACCAACACTTAGCATGGTAAGGCCTGGATTGTCTCCACGACCTCCACCAATTTTGCCAGCAACATTCTGAAGACCACCAGTAAAGACGGGTGTTCCATTCCCGTAGAGTTCAGGAATGTAACCATATAGGATTGTTCCAAGCACAAAATTGGTATCACCTATAATTGTATTTTCACCACCCCAAATCTGAGAAAACCTCTGGGCATTCTCAATACCATTGTAACCATTTAATTCATCATCCGTGGGATCGTCATCACCCGATGTGTACATTACGCCAATATGAGGTTTAACACTGAAGC
>JALXAE010000008.1 GCA_026992355.1 Syntrophobacterales bacterium
CCACCAATCAATTGGAAAGGCTTATGAAAGAAATCAAAAGGAGGACCAAAGTTATAGAGGTTTTTTCAGGACCAGAGGCCGTCTGCAAAGTAGTCTATCTGGTTTTATTGCATATAAATGAAAAATATGAACGAAAAAGCTTGCCAGGTTTCCGGGAAGCTATAGCAAAACTGAGGAAAGCCTCTTCCTCTACGGACACACTTGACTAAACACTATGCCTTAACTCGTCTATAACCTCAAAAGGGATACAGGATACGTTTTATTCGTGGTGTAAACAACATGGCAGGATAAGGTGTTACACCTGGGGTGCTACAAAAACCGGAAAATAATGTGTTGCTAACACGGTAGCATCGGGTGGGTTGCGTTAATCTTTTTATTTGATATTATCTAACTGTGTTTGGTAGAGGTTCAAGATTTTCAACGAAAATCTATTTTTTTCATGGGAGGAGCCAATGGGTAAAGAACCTTTGTGGGTACCGAGTAAAGAGGTTGTAGAAAAGGCCAATATGACGGCCTTTATGAAATTCGTTAACGAAAAATATGGGAAGAGTTTTTCTGCTTATCGGGAGCTCTACGATTGGTCTGTCGATAATATACCCGATTTCTGGGCAGCAGTCTGGGATTTCTGCAGTATTGTGGCAAGCCAGCCTTACGAAAACGTAGTGGACGACCCCTACAGGATGCCAGGAGCAAAATGGTTCCAAGGAGCACGGCTTAATTTCGCTGAAAATTTGCTTCGCTATCGGGATGATCAGGTGGCAATTGTGTTTGTAGGCGAACAGGAAAAAAGAAAGGCTATCACCTATCGTGAGCTTTATGGTCTTGTTGGAAAGATCTCCAGGGCCTTACGAGAAATGGGGGTCCAGGCTGGTGATCGTGTAGTAGGCTATATGCCCAATATGATTGAGACTGTAGCCTTCATGCTGGGTGCAACAAGCATAGGTGCCATATGGTCATCTTGCGCTGCCGACATGGGGCCTGAAGCGGTTTACGATCGATTTGGCCAGGTGGAACCTAAGGTAATGATCACAGCCGATGGCTATTTTTACAAAGGGAAAATGTTCAACACCTTTGCCAACGCCGTAAAGCTTGCTTCAAGAATGCCTTCTCTTAAGCGTGTTGTGGTGGCACAATATTCTGGTGCCGATTTGGACCTATCTCAGCTTCCCAACGCTGTAACCTTTGACGAATTTGTGGGAAAAGAAGAAGCAGAGCCGGTGTTTGAGCAACTTCCTTTCGATCATCCTGTTTACATAATGTTCTCGTCAGGGACCACGGGTAAACCCAAATGCATGGTTCAAAGTGCTGGAGGCGTTCTCATAAATCACTTGAAAGAGCTTAAGATACATTCCGATCTCAGGCGGGATGACCATATCTTTTATATCACAACCTGTAGCTGGATGATGTGGAACTGGCTGGTAAGCTCTCTTGGAGTCGGCGCCACTGTTATTCTTTTTGACGGTAATCCCCTTTATCCAGACCCCTACGCAATGTGGCACATGGTTGACCGGGAGGAAATCACGATCTTCGGCCTGAGTGCAAGCTACATAAATGCCCTGAGAAAAGAAGGTATATCCCCCGGAAAGGAGTGCAGCCTGAAAACTCTCAGACAAATATCCCAAACTGGATCCGCTCTTTCCGCCGATGGTTTCCGTTATGTTTATTCCGATATTAAATCGGATCTGCATTTTAACTCCATTTCCGGAGGAACCGACATAAACGGATGCTTTGCAATAGGCAGTCCGATTCAACCGGTTTATGCAGGAGAACTTCAAGGACCGGCTCTAGGCATGAAGGTCAAGGCTTACGATGAAAACGGCAATCCAGTATGGGACAGGGAAGGCGAGCTGGTGTGTGAAGCTGCAGCACCTTCTATGCCGCTTTACTTCTGGAACGACCCTGAGGGGAAAAAATATAGAGAAGCCTACTTCGAATATTTCCCGGGTAAAAACGTATGGCGCCATGGAGACTATGTCATTTTTCACTCCGATACCGGCGGTATTACCTTTCTCGGCAGGTCGGATTCCGTTTTAAAGCCTTCGGGGGTCAGAATTGGAACTGCGGAAATATACAATCAGGTAGAAAACATTCCCGAAATTGCCGACAGCCTTGCTATAGGGCAGCAATGGGAAGGAGACCAGAGGATTATTCTCTTTGTAAAGATGAAAGAGGGATATAAGCTAACCGACGAGGTAAAGACAAAAATTAAGAAGATCCTCAGGGAAAACGCATCGCCCCGACATGTTCCTGCAAAGATCATTGAGGTTCCAGATATTCCCTACACGAGAAACATGAAAAAGGTTGAAAGTGCTGTGACCAACATCATTCATGGACGACCTGTTACGAATCTGGAGGCGCTCGTAAATCCCGAATGTCTTGAGTATTTCAAGGATCATCCTGAGCTGAAATCTTAACGTCTTTTGAGAGTTAAAATGAAAAAAAATGGAGCAAGATGGTTTCATTCTAATCAAAAACAAAAGAACTTGACACCCATCAATGAATAGCTTATAGATTTCAGCGGTGGCGAGGTAGCTCAGTCGGTAGAGCAGTGGACTGAAAATCCTCGTGTCCCCAGTTCGATTCTGGGCCTCGCCACCATAAAATAATGGCTGTCCTGGTGACCCAAAAGGTCAGACCAGGCAAAAACAAAACCCGCAAACAGCGGGTTTTGTTTTTTGTTTGCCCGGCAAAGCCGGTACCCCGTCTGCTTGAAAGAGAGCGGAGGTGCCCCGTCTGAGGGGAAATCAATCCGAATCGCAAGG
>JALXAE010000009.1 GCA_026992355.1 Syntrophobacterales bacterium
TACGAAGATCCGTCATTGTTGAAAGGTGTATCTATACTGGATAATCCGCCTTTCAAGGGTATTCAATTCTGGAGCCCTGCCGATAATATGGTGCTCCCCATTTCATCCATGCTTTCTGTACCTAAAGGATGGCTCTCCGAAAGGGTTTCACCCATTTGTCATACTTCTATGCTTTTTTGGCCGTGTGTTGTAAAAAGAATTTGTGAAGTAGTTGACAATTTGTCCGAACCAGCTTGTGACGTTGATAAAAGAGGTGTAAAAGAGTGAAGTGGATCTTTACGTTTCTGAACAGTCCTGATTTGTGGATTGGCTGGATAGTGTCTGTAGCTATAGCCAGTGGAATACATGGTATAGCGCAATTTTTTTCAGTTTCTCTTTTGTTGCCCCCTGAAAAGCAACCAAAAGAGAAGCCAGAATTTCCTCAACCCTTTCGTTTTTTCGATCCTCTATCTCTTCCTTTGTTTCTTTTTACGGGCTGGGGATGGACAAAACCTTATCCTCTTCCTGAGGAAAGGTTTGAAAAGCCTTTCCTATATACCATCGTATTTTATATTGCGGGATCCATCGGCAATATAGCCCTTGCAGGTATAATATCGACTCTCTATACAACCATTCTTCCTTCTTCAGTATTTAGAATGGCGATTGTTGTAAATATATATTGCGGAGTAGCCAACCTGTTGTTGCCTTTTCCTCCCTTCAGCCTGGGTAGAGGGCTTTTTGCTGGAAGGTTTTCTTTTACGGACAGGAGAGTTGAAATAGCGGTGATGACTATAATTACAGTTTATACTGTATGGGTATTTAAAACCGGTGATAACTTCGGCTTTAAATTTATACAGGATATAGGCGATTTCCTGATAAGCTTGCTCATCTGAAGGAATTAAACAGACCATCCCTGATCTTTTCTGCCAGATCTACCTGTAAAGATGGTAATTTGTGGTTATCTATGGTACTGACTGGCATGACTCCAATCATGGAATTTGTGAGCCAGATTGTGCTGAAATCCCGAAGATTTTCAATTGATATCTGTTTGAATACCACTTTGTAGTTTAGTTTACTCAAAGCAGAAACCACTTCTTTTATTGTTATTCCTGGAAGTTGCCATTTGGACTGAGGGAAATACCACGTGTTGTCCTTGAATAGCAATACATTGCTCATGGTACCTTCAGCTACCATGCCGTCTTTATCTGGAAGGATTGCTTCTCGGGCGCCTAATTTAGCAGCCTGCTGTCTTGCCCATAGATAAAAGAGATAGCTTATAGATTTGTGAGATGCCAAACAGGGGGTAAAAACTTCAGAGAGTGTTATTGCGGGCCAACCGGTAATATATTCCTTATAGTTGGGTTCTCTGTAGTTGAAAATCATAACAGTAACAGTTGGGGAATGGGGAACGGGAAGACTTAATTCTGGGTGCGCTCCCCTTGATAGGATAATTTTCATCCTGCACACCTTATTTTCTAAATTGTTTAGGATTAACAATTCATTGACTATTTTTTCCAAAGATTTTGGGTTTAAGATGGGTCTTATAAAGGGATGCTCAATATCATAGTTTAGAAATTCTAAACTATTGGTCAGGCGGCTTATGTGCTCTTTCAGAAAAAGAATTTTTCCTTTTTGAATTCTGATTGTTTCAAAAAGGCCGTCACCAAATTGAAATCCCCGATCAAATGGTGATATGTGTACCTCAGAAGCTTCGCGTATTTGTAGGTTGTGCCAGATGAAATTTTTCATTTCGGTTCCTACGAGGAATGAATAAGTTTTAGGACTTCGAAGAAAGTACGGCCTTTGTGCAATGTTTCTTCATATTCCATCCGGGGATTTGAATCGAATACAATGCCTCCGCCGACTGAAAGATATGCTACGGAATCTTTTATTATCATTGTTCTTATGGCAATGTTTGTATCCATGTTTTTGTGGAATCCCCAATATCCTATACATCCGGTATAGACATGTCGGACGTTGGGTTCCAATTCGTCGATAATTTCCATGGATCTAATCTTGGGACATCCCGTAATGGAGCCGCCTGGGAACACTGCTTTGATTATATCTCCATAGCCTATGTCTTTATGGAGTTCTCCGGTTACTATGGATATCAAATGAAACACATTTTTGTACTTTTCCAATCTTTTGTGTTCAGCAACATGCACCGTACCAGGTTTACACACCTTTCCTAGATCGTTTCTCAAGAGATCAACAATCATCGAAAGTTCAGCATTGTCTTTTGGGTGATTAAGGAGATCATTTTTAAATATGGTATCCTCGTTCGCGGTTTTCCCTCTAGGTCTGGTTCCTTTTATTGGTCTTGTTTCTATGTAATTGTCCCTCACAAATATAAATCTTTCCATGGATGTGGACAGTATAAAGAAATCTCCTCCGTTAACAAAGGCATAAAAAGGGGCAGGGTTTCTTTTAAACAGACTGATCCATGTTTCAAAAGGCTCGCATTCAATATAAAAACTAAACCTCTGGGAGAGGTTAACTTGATATACATGACCATTTCTAATGTAGTCGATAATAGTTTTTATGGCTTTTATATAGTCACTTTCCGAAAAGTTACTCGCCAAATTGGATACAACTATGGAATTTTTCGAAAGGTTTTCCCTTTCTATGCTATTGCTGTCATAATTTTTGTAGTTTTCAGGGGATACTTGAGCGAACCAAAGTTCCTTTTGTCTTCTATCGTGTATTAAGATCTTCTGAGGCCAGATAAAATAAAGATCTGGCAATTGTAAATCGTCTTGAGCATTCTGAGGCAAATTTTCCAGGTAGTTTTTTGCTTCGTAGGATATAAAACCAATTGCACCCCCTAAAAAGGGGAACTTTCCTTTTTCGAAATTGGCTTCGCAATTTTCCATAACCCGAGAAAAGAGATCAATGGGGTGGAATTGGGTTTCGAATCTGGTTTCCTGATATTCTAGTTTTGAGATTGCATTTTTTGTTTTCATAACGAGATATGGACACCAACATGCTATTGAAAAATTCGCACTGTCGTGTTCTCCTCCACTTAACAAAATAACAGACGGAGAAATTTTCGAAACAGCCTTTGCAAACATTAAAAAATCGTCTTCACTTGCTTCATCCATCACTTTTTCAAGAGAAATTAATTTCCATTCCAGTCTATGCAATGTGTGCATCGTGTTAACTCCTAAATCCTAAACGTTTAGGAAATTCATAATCATTTCCTTTCCGTATTCTGTCATAAAGGATTCTGGATGGAATTGTACCCCGTATAGTGGGAAACTTTGGTGTTCAATCGCCATAACCACGTTGGGATCACACCATGCTGTTTCTGTGAGTTCCTCCGAATAACGTTTGATGCAAAGAGAATGATACCTTGCAGCCCAAAATGGGGATGGAATACCTGCAAAAATGCCGTGTCCTGTATGTTTTATCCTGCTTTTTTTTCCATGAACGGGAATTGGCGCATGAACGGTTTTGCCTCCGAAAACCTCGTTTATTACTTGCATTCCTAGGCAGACTCCCAATATTGGGATCTTGCCCATAAAAGCTTTCACAGTTTCTTTGCTTATTCCAGAATGAGAAGGATCTTTAGGGCCGGGAGATATGCAGATATAATCAGGTTTGATTTTTTCTATGGCTAATATTGAGATCTTATCATGTCGGTAGACTTCCACATTTACGCCACAAGATGCGAACAATTGATAAAGGTTGAAAGTAAAGGAGTCGTAGTTGTCTATCATTAGGAGTTTTTTCATAGGATTCCTCCTATGATTTGGGATGGCCACCAATTAAAAAAGCCACCCAGACCCGTGAGTCTGGGTGGCTTTCGCCTGACATAACTCACATGCTTCATTTTTCATAAATTACTTAGCTTGTCAAGATGGGTGTTAACAGAGATTTTGAAGTAAAGAAGCAATAGGCGGAACAGTGAATGTAATGGACGGTAGCGATAATTTTACTTTCATCAAATCACATTTTGGAGTATCAAAAAACTAATTACCCGTTAAAGTTGATATAGACATGGAGGGTTTTTACATGGAATCCTTTTTTGAAGAGCAACTCAGCCAAATAAGCATGCTGGAGGTGTTTAAAGCCAGACCTGTAGTGTACAATTACCTTTCTAGAACCCATCTAAATGATTATTCCACTCTCTCGGATGATATAGGTGCAGATGTTTTCATCAAGCATGAAAATCATCTTCCTACTAATTCCTTTAAAGTCAGGGGGGCCGTTAATTTTATTTTTCGTGTTGATCCTAAAGCTGTGGAGAATGGAATAGTTGTAGCGACCAGGGGTAATCATGGTCTTGCAGTTGCGTGGGCCTGTAAAAAACGTGGTATTTTATGTAATGTTGTTGTCCCTGAAAATAACGATCCCATGGTGAATGAAATGATTCATTCTTATGGGGCTCAGTTGATAGAGCACGGTTCTGATTTCTATGAGGCTCAGGATTATTGCGAAGAACTTGCTGAGAATGCGGGCTACTATTATTTACGTCAGGGCAATGAACCTCTTTTACTTACGGGCATAGCCACCATGGGACTGGAGATATTTGAGGATCTTCCTGATGTTGACGCTATAATTATGCCCATCGGTGGAGGAACAGGCTGTGCAGCTCTTGCCCTTGTCATTCGTCATATAAACCCCTCAGTGGAGCTTATTGGCGTTCAGTCTCACAAAATGCCCTCTTTTTATCAGTCATGGAAAGAAGGTAAAAAAGTCACGGTTCCTCCAGCAGACACGATTGCGGCTGGCCTTGCCGCTCGTAGTGTTTTTGACATTCCTTATTACATGTTAAGGGATGCAATAACTGATGTGGTTTTGCTTTCAGAGGATGAATTGAAAGAAGGTGTTAAGCTGGCGATGAGATATACTCAGAACCTTGCGGAAGTAGCCGGTTCTGCCTCTCTCGCGGCAGCATTCAAAATTAGAGATCGCCTGATAGGCAAAAAGATTGTGCTGATAATGACCGGTGGTAATCTGAATCCGGATCTGGCATCAGATATTTTGTGTGAGTAAAACTTGATCTACTCCGTCTGATTCCTTGAGGAATACATTTACATGCTGGTTTGGTTCGGTGGGGATTGTTATACCTACATACTGGGCACATATTGGAAGTTCTCTATGGCCGCGGTCCACAAGCACTACCAGATGAACTTTCCTTGGACGACCGAAATCGATTAAGGCGTCCAGTGCTGCTCTAACGGTTCTTCCTGTGTAGAGAACATCATCCACCAGAATTACGTCAGCATTGTCCAGGTTTTTGGGAATATGAGTAGACCTTACCGTTGGGTAGGTATGCAACTTTGTCCAATCGTCTCTGTATAGGTTTATATCCAGGGTTCCAACTGGAAGCTCTTTACCGGAAAACTCCATGATATTTTTTTGAATTCGTTTAGCAATATGAACTCCCCTTGTATGAATACCAATAATAACCATATTATCCAGATTCGGGAAATTGGAAATTATTTCGTTTGACATTTTTCTGATTGCTTCGTGAACTTGCTGGTTGTTCATAATCATAGTGGACTGTTCTCTAACTGATGAAGCCACCATTTTTGTACCCCTTAATGCCTTAAAATTAAATTAAGGGACACCCTTAACCAAGGGTATCCCTATGAAATGGAAGTGCTTTTTCTAAATTAGTTGTGGTTGTTTGTCAATTTATTTTGATTTTTCCTTTACTTTTTGTGAGTTACCTTCTCAAGGTAAGTCCTGGAAACTCCCAGAAATTAGCGAATTGTTCCCTTTTTCTCCAGAGGCGTTGTTACAAAACATATATTTTTTTGAACCTTATGGTGGTTTTAGGAAACATACTAAGTAAGGAACGACGAATTTGGAACGATGATGGTAGCTGGTGTTAAACAAAACAAATTGTTCACAAAACAAAAGGGAGGTAGAACAATGAAGAGTACAACTCAAAAAAGATTAAAAAAGTTTTTGGCTCTGGGATTATGTTTGGCAGTACTCGTAGGGTGGGGAAGTTACCTTCACGCTGAAAATCAGGCAGCAAAAGGGTTTTGTATAGCCCATCGTCCTCCTATACTGGACAAAGAAAAGGTGCCAGCACATATACCTTTAGACCCTCATATTGTCTTACCATGCAACGGACCGGATCCAGCTGTTGTGAAAATGGTTGTAACCAAGAATCCAGCGCCGACTGCTACACAGAAGGGTCATGTACGTATTAGCGCAAGAATTCAAAATCTGGGGAAGGCTGACTTTGTTTCAAGAAGAAATCAACAGTCTATCATGGTAATGGCTCATAACGCAAAGATCAGTGGTTCTAGCGGCTTGAAAACTATAACTACCAGGTCCTTTGCGAACTTGCCTAAGGGTGCTTCCATACAAGTGACAACAGGTTATGACACCTGGTATAGTGGTTTTCTGGGATGGGGTTGGAGAAAGCCTAGGTATGGTGAGTGCCAGGCCGAAGAGGAATTGATAGTCATGATAGCTTACGATCCTGATATCAGAATGGATTCCAATAAGCAGAATGACGATTGTAACCTGAACAATAACAAAAAGGTTTACAAACTTAGATATATGGTCAGATGTCCCTGGTAATGTTACACTTGTGTTAAGTTGCCAAAAGATCTATGGTCTCAAAGTGTGATGACCATAGATCTTTGTCTGTTTGTCAGGGGAATTCGAATTCACGAATTTTCAGTGCAGGAAATCATAAATCATATTGAGAATATATGAACAAATAGCGAGCTCAGATCCGTGAAGGCCAACTTAGAGACGGTATTGATTTTATTTACATGAGCTTATTGGGCTTTTTGATTAATTTCCCCGCTTAATTTTAAATTCAATCACAATGGTCAAGCACTATTTTTCCTCTTTTGTTTTACAACCTTTCTGCAATTTTCCCAAATTACGCAATATGTTCTATGACGGCAATACAATTCAGGATCTGTGCATGCATCACATTTATTCAGACATTCGTCACAATAACCGTAATGGTATTTCTCACACACAACGACTGCTTTTTTGTCTGGGTGAAACCGACAGTTCATTGTTAAAGCTCTCCCGATCAATCAGTTGTTCCCAGCCCTGCCTTTTCAAGGACTCAAGGGTTTTATAATGGGTTAAGTCGTAATGTATTGGAGTCACAGATATAAACCCTTCGCTCAATGCGTACGAATCGGACTCCGGATCTGGATCATATTGTGCCGTTTGGCTACAAAGCCAGTAGTATACTCTGTTTCTTGGATCAATTCTTCTGTCGTATGTTTCTTTATACTTTAGATGTCCTTGGTGAGTAATTCGTATACCCTTTATCTGTGATGCAGGAATGTGGGGAATGTTTACATTTAGAGATATTTTCGGGGGCAATGGATTGTGCTCCAGAATTTTTACCAACAGAGGAACGAATTTTTCAGCGGCACTGAAATCTTCAGCGGGATAAGCGTCAATGGAAATCGCCATCGATTGAAATCCTAGCATTGCGGCTTCCGTTGCTGCAGATACAGTTCCTGAATAAATAACGTTTTCTCCCACATTTGCTCCGATGTTTATCCCCGATATAACAATGTCAGGGGGCTCTTTCATAAGTTCACGTATTGCGAGTTTTACACAATCCGCTGGAGTCCCATTTACGGCGTACCCGAAAAAAGCGCCATTTCTCTTTACTGGCTTTACTCGAAGGGGGTCGAGAAATGTTATCGCGTGACCAACCGCGCTCTGTTCCGCTTCAGGAGCAACAACTACAATCTCGTGTTCGGATATCAGGATATCCCGCAGTACCTCTATTCCTTTTGCATAAATCCCGTCATCATTTGTCAAAAGGATTCTCATTTTCCCCTACAGCCCTCCTTGCAAATGGCTTTTGGCCAGTTGAATTCCCAGTTCTAGAGCCTTGCGGTTTAAGTCTTCAGTACCGGGAGGGACCCTATTCATGAGAGCGGCTTCCAGGCTTTTTAAAGACACCACGCCAGTTAGAGTTACCAAGGCTCCAAGGGCCACAACATTGGCTACGACTTCCTTTTTCAGCTCTTTTCGGGCAGCAGATGTAAAGGGCAAACGTATTGCCTTTGTGGTAGGGAGTTGATTTACAAAAGTTGAATCTACAATAAGCATGCCTCCGTGCTTTAAATCGAAGAAGTATGTATCACATGCTTTTTGATTCATGGCTAATAAAACATCCGGCTTAATAGCCTTTGGATAATCTATCTCTTCGTCACTTATTACCACCTCAGATTTGCTGGCTCCCCCTCGGGCCTCCGGGCCGTAACTTTGAGTTTGACACACGTATTTCCCATCGTAGATTCCTGCCGCCTCGGCAAGGATTATTCCAGCCAGAATTAGGCCCTGGCCTCCAGAGCCGCTTAGCCTCAATTCATATCTGTAAGCCATGTTTCCTCCTGATTGCTACGCTGAGACTTTCTTTTTGGCTTCCTGGCGGATTTTTTCATATTCCATGGTAAATACTGGAAGTTCTCTATCTACCAATATCCCAATCGTAAACTTATCCTTCAATTCTTCTTCAGTCAGTTTCTCGGCTTTCTCAACCCTTACTGCAGTTTCCTTCATCCATTTGAGCATCTCAATAGGGCCGCCCATTTTGTTTTTTCTACCAAACTGAGTATGACAGTTACTAATAACCTCGACTACGGAAAATCCCCGTTTGTATATGGCCTTTTCAATAAGTTCATCGAGCAAGTTGGTGTGATAGACTGTGCCTCTCGCAACAAAACTTGCTCCCGCTGTTACCGCAAGCTCGGCTATTGCAAAGGGATGTTCTATGTGCCCGAAAGGAGAGGTTGTGGAATAGGAACCGTAGGGTGTTGTGGGTGAATATTGACCGCCAGTCATACCATATATGTTATTATTCACAATTATTGCTGTTAGGTTGAGATTACGTCTGGCTGCATGAATGAAATGATTGCCACCGATGGATGTGGCATCGCCATCTCCCATTACTACTATGACTTGAAGCCTGGGGTTAGCAAGCTTTACACCGGTTGCAAAGGTAAGGGCTCTGCCGTGGGTGGTGTGCAAAGTGTTGAAATCTACATAGACTGGAAGCCTGCTAGAACAACCGATGCCAGAAACCAGAACAATATCGTCTTTTTCAAAACCTGTTCGGTCTATTGCTCTTATTAATGAGCCCAGCAATATGCCGTTTCCGCAACCGGGACACCAAACGTGAGGAAACTTTTTAGCGTGCCTAAGATACTTGTGAATAAGTTTTGTCAATTCTGCCATTGTATTCGTCCTTTTTATAATTTTAGCAGTCTTGTAAGAATTTCGTCTGGTGTTATTAACTGCCCATCTATACGGTTCATTTTCTCAATTCTTGTCATGCCCTGATTTATTCGCTTTACTTCTCTGGATACCTGACCAAAATTCATCTCCGGCACCAAGACTGCTCGAACTCTTTTCAAATGAGGTTCTAGTGCTTGTCGTGGAAAAGGCCATAGAGTTATAAGCTTGATCATGCCGGCTTTAACGCCTCTTTTCCTGGCTTCTCTTACTGCGCGTTTAGCCGATCTAGCAACTGCCCCATAGGTTATGACAATAACTTCAGCATCATCCACGTGTTCTTCTTCTGTCATAATTATATCGAAGTAGTTTTGATATATTTTCCTGTGAATTCTGGTTAAGAAAGCTTTTATCTCGTCGGCGCGTTCTGTAGGAAATCCCCTCACATCATGTACTAAACCTGTTACATGATATCTGTATCCGTCCCCAAAAACTGCCATAGGAGGCACACCGCGAGTATTATCTTCATAGGGTATGTACCATTCGGGAGGCATATTGGGTTTTATCCGGTCAATTACTTCTATTTCCTCCGGGTGAGGGAGCTGGATTTTTTCGCGGGTATGAGCCACAACTTCATCAGATAGCAGTATTACAGGTGTGCGGTACTTTTCCGATAGATTAAATGCTTTTACTGTTATGTCGAAGCATTCTCTTGTGGTGGAAACAGAAAGAACAATAATTGGATGATCTCCGTGGGTGCCCCATCTTGCCTGCATTACGTCCCCCTGGCTGGGTTTAGTGGGTAATCCTGTACTGGGGCCACCTCTCATTACGTTCACTATTACACAGGGCACTTCAGCGATACAGGCAAACCCTATGTTTTCCTGCATTAAAGAAAAACCAGGGCCACTGGTGGCCGTCATTGATTTTGCTCCCGCGAGAGATGCGCCGATGACAGCCCCAAGACTGGCTATTTCGTCTTCCATCTGAATATATGTCCCCCCAACGGCAGGTAATCGATATGCCATCATCTCGCTTATTTCAGTTGCGGGTGTAATTGGATAACCGGCAAAAAAGCGACATCCGGCAGCGAGGGCACCTTCCACTATTGCTTCGTTTCCCTGCAGTAACAGTGGGCGACCGGATCTTAACTCAGCCATTATATTCTCCATTTATTTAAACTATTTAAAGTCACAATAAAATCATACAGCTTCAACCTTTGGCTCTTTGATAGGTTTCACACTTATTGCGAAATCGGGGCAATGGGTTTCGCACCATCCACATCCCGTGCATCTTTCAGGAGCCACAATCTTCGGGTTACCGTTTTCGTCCATTTCGATACACTTCCTTGGACAGAAGGCTGCACAAATTCCGCAAGATTTACACCAACCACTAAATATGTCTATGGAGTATTTAGCTTTTTGACTCTTGGACGGCTTGCTATCGGATGCCTTCTTTTTGTTATCTTCCATTTTGCGTCCCCGTTGCATGAAATAATTAGCTACCATTCAGCTACAGATTTAATGAAATGTTAAGTTTACCAAATCGTGTTGTTATGTTAAGAAAAATCATACCAATTTGATAATAATAAAATTTCAATTTTTTGGTGTAGGTTGATTCCAATCGTGTTGGATGAAAAAATGTCTTTTTGTTATTGACCTTTAAATGAGCGGGAGGAGTTTTTATGGAACTTATGGATGCTATCACGGGAAGGAGAAGTATCAGGAATTTTGAAGATAAATCAGTATCAGATGAACAGATTGAACAGATTTTAGAAGCAGTAAAATGGGCTCAATCCTGGGCTAACACACAGTGCTGGGAAGTTATTGTTGTGAAGGATCTGGAAACAAAGAAACAGCTTCAAGCAACACTTGCCAAAGGGAACCCTGCTACAAAGTCTATGGTCCAAGCCCCAGTTGTATTTGTTTTGTGTGCCAAACTTAAAGAGGCCGGCTACTACAAGGGACAGGTCACAACCAAGTTCGGAGACTGGTTTATGTTTGATCTGGGCATTGCCGCCCAGAATTTATGTCTTAGAGCTCATGAGCTCGGGTTGGGTACTGTAATTGTTGGCCTGTTCGATCACGATAAGGTCAAAGAAATTTTGGGAGTTCCTGACGGCTACGAAGTTGTTGTTATGATTCCTGCCGGTTACCCGTCGAAGGTACCTTCAGCTCCTAAACGTAAAGAAATATCAGAGTTTACTCACTACGAGAAGTTCTAAGGCTAAAAACAACGGGGGCATTTATAATGCCCCCTGATCTTTTGCAATATTTTATTGCATATAATGTCTTGCAATAATTAAGCGTTGGATTTCGCTGGTGCCTTCATATATTGTGGTGACCCTTACGTCTCTGTAATATCGCTCAATGGGAAAATCCTTTGTATAACCATATCCACCAAGCATTTGCATTGCATCATAACAAGCTTTGTTGGCTGCTTCCGTAGCGAATAGCTTTGCCATAGAAGCTTCTTTCATATAGGGTTTTTTCTTATCTTTTAGATAAGCAGCTCTAAGAAGCAGCCACCTTGCAGCTTCCAGCCTTGTATAGTTGTCTGCAATCATCCATTGTATGGCTTGGTGTTGTATTATTGGTACATCAAACTGTATGCGCTCTTTTGCGTATTGTGTAGCGAAATCCATAGCAGCGAGGCCGATTCCGAGTGCCATGGAACCTATACCAATTCTGCCGCCCGCAAGCTCTGAAATTGCTATGCGATATCCCCTGTTAAGCTCACCAAGAAGATTTTCTTTAGGGACTTTACAATCTTCGAGAATCAATTCATTTGTGGAAGAGCCCAGTTGCCCCATCTTCTTTTCGTCTTTACCAACAGTAAACCCTGGAAAATCCGGTTCGACAAGAAAGGCACTTATCCCTTTTCCTTTAGGGGCATCCTTGTCGGTTACGGCCCATACTACAAATAAACCCGCGTATTCAGCGCTCGATATAAATATTTTCTGCCCATTAAGTACCCAGTGGTCACCATCCAAAACTGCAGTAGTACGCATTGCAGCAGGATCAGAACCGGCTCCAGATTCGGTCAGGCCAAAACTTCCGGCGTAAAATGTTCCGTCACAAAGTGGTGGAATATATTTTTGTTTTTGTTCTTCAGTTCCTACTGCCTGAATAACTTCTGCCACCATATTTGTAACGGATGTAGTGACAGCGGTGGAGGCACAGCCTTTACCAAGTTCGGTTAGAGCCAGAGAAAAAGCCACCGAACCTGCACCTGTACCACCATATTGGGGGTCAATTGCGAGACCGTTGAATCCTAATTCCGCCAGTTTTTTAAGATTCTTTTTTAATATTTCTCTATTTTTCGTTTCGTCCAGTTCAGCGGCTACAGGCTCAAGTTCCTGCTTGGCAAACCTAGCAGCAGTTTCCTGGATTATTTTCTGTTCTTCCGTCAATTCGAAATCCATTGTCTACACACTCCCTTCTAATATTCATAAAAGCCTTTGCCCGTTTTTCGTCCAAGCCAGCCAGCCTCAACATATTTCCTCAGTAACGGACATGGTCTGTACTTGGAATCCTTAAAACCTTCATAAAGGGTTTCCATTATTGCCAGGCAGGTATCTAGTCCTATGAGATCGGCTAATGCAAGGGGACCCATGGGATGATTCATTCCAAGCTTCATGACGGTGTCAATAGCTTCTCTGGAACCTACGCCTTCGTACAGACAATAGATGGCTTCGTTAATCATGGGCATTAAGATTCTATTGGCTATGAAGCCTGGATAATCACTCGCCTCAGCAGGTGTTTTCCCGAATTTTTCTGCAAGGTCCCAAGTAATCTGAAATGTTTCATCAGATGTTGTTAAGGCCCTGATTACTTCTACAAGCTTCATAACCGGGACAGGATTCATAAAATGCATTCCTATTACTTTATCAGGTCGTTTCGTTTGAGCAGCTATACGCCCTATTGGAATTGAAGACGTGTTTGTTGCCAATATGGTATGTTCCGGGCATATTTCATCAATGTCTCTAAAGATCTGGAACTTTATTTCCTCATTTTCAGTAGCAGCTTCTACCACATAATCGGCGGCTTCAAGGTCTTTTAAATCAGCGCTTATCTGAATTCGGCTCAAAACAGCATCTTTTTCCTCAGCTGTCATTCTGCCTTTATCAACATTTCGAGACAGAACCTTACTGATGTTCTGTAAACCTCGTTCTGCAAACTCTATTTTAATGTCGTTCAAAATAACCTTTAGACCACTAACAGCTGCCACATAGGCTATGCCGTGTCCCATCTGTCCAGCACCGATTACACCAAATACCTTTACATCTTCTGCCTTCATGATAACCCTCCCGTATCATCCTTCTGAAGTGTTATTTTCGCTTGACAACCATAGCAACTGCTTCACCACCACCAAGGCACAAAGAAGCCAAACCAGTTTTTTTGTCCTGTCGTATCATTTCATACAAAAGAGTTACTAAAACTCTGGCACCACTTGCACCAATTGGATGTCCCAGTGCTACACTTCCACCGTTCACATTTACTTTGGACGGATCAAGCTTAAGTTCTCTAAGCACCGCTACCGTAGATCCACTGAAGGCCTCGTTTATTTCGTAAAGTTCCACATCATCGAGTCCAATTCCCTCTTTTTTCAGGCACTTAGGAATTGCCCAGATTGGAGCCACGAGAACATATTTCATATCAATTCCTGCTGAAGCCTGGGCACCAATTGTTGCCATAATATTGCAACCTAATGCTTCTGCCTTTTCTCTGGCCATAACAACAACAGCAGCTGCTCCATCGCTAATAATCGAGGCATTTCCAGCCGTTGTAACACCGCCTTCTTTAAAGGCTGGTTTCATTTTGGCAAGAACCTCGTAGGGAGTTTCCCTTGGACATTCGTCCTGTGCAAAAACGATTGGGTCTCCCTTACGCTGAGGAACCGTTATCGGGACGATTTCATCTTTAAATTTACCCTGTTTTATAGCTTCCAGAGCTCGCCTGTAAGACTCCGCCGCGTATTTGTCCTGATCTTCTCGAGATACACCGTATTTTTCCGAACACAGTTCATTTGATATTCCCATGTGGAAGTCATTAACAATGTCCCATAGACCATCGTGAACCATGTGATCTATTAACTTTCCATCGCCCATTCGGTAACCGAAGCGGGCTTTTTCGAGATAATAGGGAGCCATGCTCATATTTTCCATGCCGCCGGCTACTACTACATCTGCATCGCCGACCTGGATGGCCTGTGCAGCCAGCATGACAGCTTTGAGGCCGGAACCGCATACTTTGTTAACCGTTAGACATTCAACCTCCCAGGGCATTTCAGCCTTAACAGCAGCCTGCTTGGCTGGATTTTGACCGTAACCGCAGGGAAGTACCTGTCCCATTATAACTTCGTTGACATCTTCTTTACGAATACCTGCTCTTTTTACCGCTTCTTCGATAACAATTGCTCCAAGTTGAGTTGCACCAATTGTGGAAAGCGTGCCGTTAAATGCTCCAAGCGGGGTTCGTACGGCGCTGACTATTACAGCTTCGCGCATCAGGAATCCTCCTTTTTGAAATATTTCTACCCAATGGGTGGTATCTCTTTAACAAAACTATTTCGGAGTATCAAATAAATTTAAGTGATATTTCAAGGTTATCTGCAAAAAGGTTGTGTTTTTCAGTGAATTTGCTCATCTACCTGTAATGTAACATACTGTAGGATTGAATACTATTTTTGCTGATCAACTATTAGGGACGAAATTCACCTATGAAGCTCGAAATATTTAGCGATGAAATAATCAGTGCAAATCTGAAGGCAACTGGTGCTTTTGTAGTCGAAGTTAGAAAAGGGACCAAGTGGTAAAAGTCCTGTTGTTTTTCTAGATCGCGATACTATTTTAGCTTTTGGGTTTTTGAATTTTTGCACAAACTTGAAAAAGAAGGGATTGGCAAAACTTTTACATTAATACTGTTTAATCATCCTTGAACAAAGGTCTTCCATCTTGAGGGTGATTTCCGCAAAATCAATAACTTCAAAAAAAACGGTTTCCTATTTCCAGCTTATTGTGATTCCGACTTATTAAAAAAACCGCTCCTCAGAATCCGCTTATTTCGTGTTTTGGTAGTTTACGGTCAGAGCTTTTCAGCTTTCCTGCTTTAAGCGTTCTTGAATAAGTTTAGCTACCTTTTCTCCGGAAAGCAGCATCCCACCAAAAATAGGACCCATACGAGGCCCCCCGAATGTTGCATTTGCCGCCATACCAGCAACAAACAGCCCTGGAAACACCTCTTTCGTGTTTTCCACTGTTAACTGTTCGGCTTTTTCCGACCACATGGATTTTTCGCCTTCTATTTCTCCGCTTGGTGTTAAAAGTTGACCAGGTACCTTCTTTTGTACCACTCTAACAACCTCAGTATCATGACCAGTTGCATCTACAACATATTTGGCTCTTATTGCTAGGGGATCAACATGCAATCCAGCCATTTCAACGGCGCTCCATATTATAACCAAGCCTATGACTCGATTGGGTCTCATAACCACATCTTCCACAGTTATACAATTCAGAATAGCCACCCCAGATTGCACAGCCTTTGCCGTTAGCATGCTTACCGTTTCAATTGAATCTGCTGTATAATAGTTTTCTTCGAATTTAGAAACTCTGATATTAAAATCTTCTAGAATTCGTTTGGCTTCTTCTTGAACTACAATCTCATTAAAGAGCATACCTCCACCCCAGATTCCACCGCCCACGCTAAGTTTTCTTTCGAAGATGGCTACTTTGTACCCTGCTTTAGCCAAACATGTACTTGCAACAAGCCCAGCAGGTCCGGCCCCAACGACGGCTACATCAACTTCAACATTATCTTCCAGCTTTTTAAAGTATTTGTTTATTATTGCCCGTGTAATTGTTACCTCATTCAAACCACCCATGTTGTCTTCCTTTCCTTATGTGTAAATTGGTCAATATCAGAAATGAAAGAGCCTGTAAAAATACCAATTGTCAACCGCCATAAGAAATATGACAAAAGCAAGTATAACTATCAATGCCAAAATATTCGAAATGGGAATGGGTTTGAGCTGCAACGGATGATCTTCCCTGTAACCTCTTGCCCAAATGGCGACGGCAACGCTGTCAGTTTGCTTAAAAGTGGATCTCATTAAAGGGAGAAGGACATATCTGAAATATCCCGTTAGTGTTTTTCTATTGCCCAATCTGGCTCTATAAGCAATTTGAATCTTCTCAAACTCCTTTAAAAACATTGGAATGAATCTAATGGTGAGCGTTATCATCATGGTGATTCGGTGATTCCACTTTAGAGGCAGAAAACGTAAAAAGTAGTTTATGCTCATCAAAGTATCGCTTGGTTTGGTTGAGGCAGACATGAGTATTGCAAGTGTTATCCATAGAACCATTTTCCATATTACAAGTGTCGCATTTAAGAAGTTATCCATGGTTGGAGGAGATTTTAGAATTTTAACCACAAAGACAACAAAAAAGAGTACAGCCCAGGATCTAGGAATTATTAAACTTTTTTTTAATCTTTCCGGGTGACTGAGGCATAGACCAATAACCATTATAGAGATTACAAAGATGCCAAAAAAATGAAGTTTCAGAATAGAGCTGCTAATTGCCAGGAAAGCAAGCCATTTACAGCGAGCATCAAATCTATAAATAAAACCTTCACATGGTACGTAGTCAAAGGTCAGTTCGTAAGCCATAATAAAGACTTCCTTTTTGTGAGCATTTCCCTGGGAGGGCGAACATCGAATGAGGCCAACATGGGGATGATTTCTTCGGGTGTATCTGAAAAAACACACAATCTGCCGTTTTTTAAGACAGCAATGTGAGTTATGAAAGGAGTTAGCATATCCACATCGTGGCTTGCCACAACTATGGTATGGCCTCTTTCTTTCATTTTCAGCATCTGGATAAGGATTGCTCTTGTAGAGGGAAAGTCTAGATTAGCAAAGGGTTCATCAAGCAAGACTATTTCAGGGTGCATTGCTAACACAGAAGCTATTGAAAGGCGTTTTTTTTCACCTCCAGAAAGCAGGTAGCATCTTTTTTGCCTCAAGTGGTTCAATCCACAGTCGTTCAAAACCTCTTCAGTCCTATTAACGATTTCTTCTTTATTTAGCCCCATGTATAAGGGACCTAGCTTTACATCTTCCTCTACAGTTTCCCCCAGAATTTGACAATCAGGATCCTGAAGTACTAAGCCAACTACGCCTCTAGTATCGGTCATTTCTGAATGTAGAAGCTTTCCTTTTATTTTAATGGTTCCTTCGGTTGGTTTATATATGCCCGCTATTATTCTAAAAAGTGATGACTTACCACTACCGTTTGCACCACAGACGAGACAAAAAGAACCTTCAGGGATTTTCAGTGTAACGTTTTTTAATCCCCACGTTCCGTCCGCAAACTGCAATGATACATTGTTCAATTCAATCATGATGCCACAACTTCTTCCATGCTAATCATATCTTTAAGTTTAATTGCGATAATGGCTGCTGCTATCGCCTTCAGACAATCTCCAAATAGAAAGGGAATACACCCGACAAGCAGGGTTTTCGCCCAGGTCATTTTTGTAACATGGTGTAGCCATATCAACCCAGGCAGATACACTACAAGCGCCCCAATAAGCGAAGACATTAAGTAGTTTGCCAATCTGTGAGGTATGACTTTGCTTTGATTAAGGATTCCGCATGTCCATGAGGCCATCAAAAATCCAATTAAATATCCCCCTGTGGGCCCAATAAGATGAGCAAGTCCGCTTTTTCCGCCTGCAAACACGGGCATTCCCATAGCGCCTAATATAAGATAAATAAGAACAGCTGTGGTTCCCCAGAAAGGTCCCAGCAAAAGCCCAGCAAGCAAAACAAAAAAGTTGGTTAAAACAATTGGAACCGGACCAATAGGCAAAAAGATATATCCACCTATACTCATAAGTGCAGCAAAAAGAGATGCAAAGACCATTCTTTTTAGAACCATGTGAATACTCCTTTGAGAACTTGTAAATAGTCATAGCCAAATATGTTTACAATGGTTTTTGTGTCAAGGAAAAACTTATATGCCAGGAAAATTTGCTTAAAACTAAAATAGACATATTTATCAAAATCTGTCATGAATTGTGGCAAGTAATATAAGAGGTGCGTTTTTAAAGTAATCAAAAGAACAGGGAGGTTAGTAATGGAAAGAAAAGCAAAGTATAGGCTTCTGGTTACAAGAAGAGAAATGCTTTATGTGCACGATGAATTTGATCATACCTTAATGCTAGTCGAGATGGAGGGAGAACCGATCGAATATCAACCCGGCGTTGCAGGGGAGTTTGTTTCCAGAAGGTCTGTAACTTTCCATGATCGTACTAGAGGATCAGGATCAATGATGGGTTATGCCGTCACGAATTTCGAATACGGGAGCATTTATAGCAAGTTTGAAGGCACCAGGGATGCTAATTCGAAGCTTACGAAGGGTACATGGAAAATCTACAGAGGTCTTGGGAAATTATCCGGGATTACTGGTTCCGGAACATTTACTGTTGTGCCTACCGATAAGGATAGAGAATATATTTTGGAAATTCAGGGTGAATATGAATTGCCAAATCAATAAACCTGTGTAGATGTAGAGTGTATCTCGTCCAGGATAAGTGGTAGGCACTTATCCTGGACGAATACTTTTTATAATTATTTTAGGGCGATTGTTGTAATAATTCATTTCAATTGTGTAAACCACATCGTAACTGTTGCCGACCCTAAGTTCATGAGCCAGGTTGCCGCCTTTCCAGTAGACTGCAGAGATTCCCGGATCAAAATCCATAGCTAAGTGTTCGGATTTATTTCCGAATGTTCTGAAAGATTGGAGTGGGAGCTTCTCTGTCAAAAAGGTTGGTTGAGGATTTCCAGGACCGTGAGGTTCCAGGAGTAGCAACTGATTAACGAGATCCGTGCTTATGAGTTCTAAAGGTAGGCGTGTATCTATCAGTAATTTGGGTTCAAATACTTCACTGGGCATCTGCTTTGCAAATTCCTCGAAGCGCTTTTGAAATTCGGAAAATCTATCAACTTCAACGGACATGCCAGCTGCGGCTTCATGTCCTCCCCATTTAATGAGTACATCATCGCAGTATGAAAGGGCTGCGCACATGTCGAAGCCCGGAATACTGCGGCCTGATGCCTTTATTACCCCGTTGCCATCTACCGAACCCACTATGGTGGGCCCATAATGGTAATCCTGAATTATTCTCGATGCTACAATGCCTATCACACCCGGATGCCAGCCTTTGCCTGCCACCACAAGGGTTCTGCTCTTTAGGTGGCAGGATTTAAGATACATGGAAATGTATTTAATGACCTTTTCTTCTTCGGCTTGTCTCTTAGAGTTCAGACGGTTTAGCTCAAGTGCGGTCTTCTCCAATTGTTTGCCTGTGGAAGAGGTGAGCAGGTCAAAGGCTAAAATAGGGTCCCCAACTCTACCCGCCGCATTGATCCTAGGTGCAATGTAAAAACCCACAATGCCGGCAGATACAGGTTTATTCGAAACTCCAGAAATTCTTCTTAGAACGCTAAGCGGCGGGTACTTATCTTTTTCCATTTTTTCCAGCCCGGCCATTGCAATAATACGATTGGCCTCTTTGAGCGGCATGACATCAGCTATAGTACCAACCGCTGAAAGACACTGGTATCTACTGTCAAGAATCGGCCTATGCCATCGAGGAGGTAACATCTGTCTAAGGCGAATTAAGAAAAGGAGGGTTAGCCCAGATGAACAAATTTCTTTAAAATTAGATGGACAATCTGGTTGTTTGGGATTTATCAAAACTGTTGCAGGTGCAACCCTTGATTGATCCATAATCTCGTGATGGTCAATTATGAGCACATCCAGGCCATTTTCCCTGATGACTTTTACTTTTTGACTGTCGTGTGTTCCACAATCTAAGGTAATAAAAAGATTCCCAGGGATTAAGCCCTTCAGGGCTTTATCCGGGATTCCATACCCTTCTTCTCTTGTAGGAATTATCACACGAAAATTTTTGAAACCAATTTCCCTAAGAAAAAGTGAAAACTGAGCTACGGAGGTTATTCCGTCACAGTCATAATCTCCAACAATTGTAATTGAGCTGTTTTTATTCAGGTGCGATATGAGTAGTTCAACCCCTTGGTCTAGGTTTTTAATATTCATGTATTTCTGCAAATCGTGAAGCCCCAACCCCAGAAATGATTCCCTCGACACACCTCTATTCTTCAAAACTATATCAAATACATCTTCCACACTTTCAGGAACTTCATTATTCTGTATCACCCATTTGGCCTGCATCATTGTTCCTGGGGAGGAATTGTGTTCATGGCTAAAAGTTTTTTCTCTTGCTCAAAAATTACCTCCATTTTTCGAGGGGTTTTAACCTTGCACACAACACCATAGCCAAATTTTGGATGAAGGATCAAATCGCCTTCCTTATATTTCTCACCAATTTTGTATTCAGGAATACCTTCCTTGCTGGCTTCTAAAAGTAGCTTTCGCCATTCGTCCTCAGTTTTTGGTTTTATTACGCTGTCCAGAAGAACGGATGGAATTTCCTCCTCCACCGGAACTTCCATATCCAATTCATCATCCAGGAGCATCTTTTCTTCTTCGTCGTAATCCAAATCAACATCAGATGAAAGTTCTTCGGTATTTACGTTATCGATATCATCCATATCGTCCATGTATTCTTCGTCATCTATTGGATTTTTTACCATAGTTTTAACCTCCCTTTTTGTTTTCATTTATGAGTTATTAGTGATGTTGTGGTTTCATCGTCTTCCAGCGTAATATTATATTTCGATAATCTGTACCTGAAGGATCTAAAGCTCATTTTTAAAAGGTTCGCAGCCTTCTGTTTCGAACCATGACTCTTATGCAACGCCTGGAGTAGATAGTGCTTTTCTATTTTTTCTAATAAAGCGTCAAGATCTAATCCTTCAGGTGGGATTTCTTTGAAAAATCCATTTTCAATTCCGTTCTTTTTGTATTTTTGCTTCATAAGTCCTGATGAAATGGTTAAACTCTCGGGCAAAATTATGGCGGTTTGTTCTAGGGCTACTCCTCTCTCAATTATATTTTCAAGTTCTCTTACATTGCCAGGGAAGTCATAATTCTTAAGGATGTCCATCGCAAATGAGGATATTCTTTGAATGTCCTTCCCGAGAATTTTTGAATACTTTTTAAGGAAAAATTGGGCCAGAAGAGGGATGTCCTCTCGTCGTTCTCTAAGTGGGGGAAGATGTATTGGTATGACATTGAGTCTATAAAAGAGATCTTCGCGGAACGTGCCCTCCACGACCATCTTTTCAATATCTCTATTGGTTGCGGCAATAATTCTAACATCGACTGGGATGTCCTTGGTATCGCCGATCCGCCTTACGGTCTTTTCCTGCAATAGTCGCAACAATTTTACCTGCAAGGAAGGTGTAAGGTCTCCTATTTCGTCTAAAAAAAGCGTTCCTTTCTGAGCAGCTTCAACCAGGCCCATTTTATCGTTGGATGCCCCGGTAAAGGCGCCTTTTTTATAACCAAAAAGTTCACTTTCTATGAGGGATTCCGGTACTCCCCCACAATTTACCGCAACAAAAGGCCCATTGGATCTGGTGCTCAACTTATGGATTGCTCTTGCAACCAGCTCCTTACCTGTACCGCTCTCCCCGGTAATCAACACATTACTGTCAACCTTGGAGACTCTTTTTATCAGGTCATAAACTCTGTACATTGCGGGGCTTTCACCAATGAACAGACCAAAGTGTAGTTCTCCCTTTTTGTCGGTTTGATCGACCGTGTCATTGGGATGAACTCTCCGTTTGTGAATAGCTTCATCGAGAACCTTGTACATTTCATCTATTTTGAATGGTTTGGGTAAATAATCGTAAGCTCCTTCTTTCATTGCTGTAAGAGCAGTCTCGGTGGAAGCATAAGCGGATATCATTATAACAATGACGGACGGATCAACTTTTTTGGCTTCTTTTAGAACGGACAGGCCATCAACTGGTTTCATCCGAATATCAGCAATTATTATGTCAAAATTCTTAGAGTTTATTTCTTTAATGGCCTTCTCACCACTATTTACAGCACATACCTGAAAGCCCTTGCTCTTTAGCATAATTTCGAGAAATTCGAGCATACCAGGATCATCGTCGACGACCAAGACGCTGATTGGTTTCTTGTCTATTTTGCCAGCCAAGAATATTCCTCCCGAGCAAAAACAACACGGCCATTTATCACCGTGAATTTTACTCGACCTTTTAGAACTTGCCCTTCAAAAGGACAATTTACCCCTTTAGAGTAAAAATCATCATTGTTAACAACCCATTCTTCTTCTGGGTCAATAACAGCAAATGAAGCGTATCCATTATTTTCTAAAAAGCCAAAGGGTATGTTAAGAATTTTGGCGGGATTTGTGCTCATTTTGGCTATCAATTCAGCGGGCGAAAGAATTCCCTTTCTGGTCAGTTCTAGAGATACTGCAAGGGATGTTTCCAGGCCGATCATACCAAAAGCGGCGAAATCAAATTCGATGTCTTTTTCAAGGAAGCTGTGAGGTGCGTGATCAGTAGCTATCGCATCTATTGTACCGTCATGAAGTCCTTCTAATATTACGTTTATATCCTGTTGAGTTCTAAGAGGAGGATTTACTTTGTAGCGGGCATCATAGGAATAGACCTTTTCTTCGGTTAGACTGAAATAATGTGGTGTTGTTTCTGCAGTTACGTTTAGTCCTTCTGTTTTAGCCTTTCTGATGAGATCTACCGACTCTTTAGTGCTAACATGGGCAATATGAACCCTGGCTCCCGTGTATTTTGCCAGAGCAATATCGCGTGAAACCATGATTTGCTCAGCTATCCTTGGTATGCCTCTAAGACCAAGTTCATAAGACACTTTACCTTCGTTCATTACACCATCTGCAGAGAGCATTTTGTCTTCGCAATGGCTAATTATGGGAACTCCAAATATTTTGCTGTATTCAAGAGCTCTTCTCATCAGGGTCGAATCCATGACGGGATTTCCATCATCTGAAAAAGCAATTGCTCCTGCTTCTACTAGATTCCCCATGTCGGTAAGTTGTTGCCCATTTAAACCCTTTGTAATTGCAGCAACGGGGAAGACATAACAGGAGGCACATGCTTTTGCTCTGTCCAGGATGAATCTAGTCACGGTTTCGGTGTCATTTGGTGGTGTGGTATTGGGCATTGCTGCCACAGCAACCACTCCTCCAGCTACAGCAGCCTGGCTACCTGTTTCAATTGTCTCCTTATATTCTTCGCCGGGTTCTCGTAAGTGAACATGCATGTCAACAAGTCCTGGAATAAGCCAGAGACCTGAACAATCAAGTTCTTTTATGCAGGAGGTAACCCCGATCTCTTGATTATCATTTATCAGCTTGAAAACTCCATCACTCACCTGCACATCCATTACCCTGTCGAGAGAACGTACTGGATCAATAACCCGAATATTTTTCATATAAATGGAAATCTTTTTTGAATCGTATAGTTTTGAGACAATATTGCCGGTTTTCAAAGTGGTTCTCCTCCATTATTTTCCTGACTGTAACTTCTTTGAGCCAGAATATATAACACGGCCATCCTTACAGCGACGCCGTTAGAAACCTGATCCAATATTACGGATCTAGGTCCATCGGCCACTGCTGGGTCAAGTTCAACTCCGCGATTTATGGGTCCAGGATGCATAATCAGCAAACTGTCTTTTGCATTTTTTAGCTTTTCTGGAGTGACCCCGTAGAGTCTTGCGTATTCCCTAAGCGATGGAAAAAAGCTCTGTTTCTGGCGCTCTCTTTGTATCCGGAGGACCATTAAAACGTCGGCATTTTGTATGGCTTTTTGTAGGTCATATGAGATGCTGACCCCTGGTACAGTAGCAAACTCTCGAGGAACCAGTGTAGGAGGACCACACAGGGTGACTTCAGATTCCATCTTGGTCAATCCCCACATGTTCGACTTTGCTACTCTACTGTGCAATATATCACCCACTATTGTTATATTCAGCCCCTTTAAAGTTCCTTTAAAATCTTTTATGGTCAACATATCCAACAGGGCTTGAGTAGGGTGTTCGTGAGTTCCATCGCCGGCATTAACGACAGATGCACTAGTAAGAGCTGCAATTCTTTGAGGAACTCCAGAGACAGAATGGCGAATGACAAATACGTCGGGCTTCATTGCTTCCAGATTTTTTACAGTGTCAAGGAAGGTCTCGCCTTTGACCATGGAACTAGTTGATGTCGAAATGGAATAGGTGTCCGCGCCAAGCCTTTTGGCGGCAATATCAAAGGACATCTTTGTTCTTGTACTTGGTTCATAGAAGAGGTGAATTATGGTTTTACCTCTTAGCGTGGGAACCTTTTTTATAGGTCTTTCGTTAATTTCTCTTAATGATACTGCAAGCTCCAGGATGTGTTCTATTTCTTCAGGTGTAAGGTCTCGGATGTTCAGAAGGTCTTTTCGATTATAGGCCATACTAAATCCTCAATAAATGAAACCTATTTTTAAAACCTTATTCATGTGGCTTTTACTGACCATGTAGATAACTAAATAAAATTTCAAAAGCTGCAACCTTCGCATACTGGAGTGTATATGAAACCATTATACCTTAATTCAATCCCTATACTTGTAATACACAAATTGTTAAATTGTAACCCCAAAAACTGGTTAATGATAACCGAAGAAATTTTTGGCCTTTGAAATTGCTGGAGATCGGTGAGACCAGCATATTTAATATTTGGACATCGCTCTTTCCAGAAGAGGAAAAGCGCAGACCCACATTTACTGTAATTGTTGGAATTGTGTGGCTAAAATTTAGGAAATTGTATAAGAAAAAGATACTTTCATAAGACTCACAGATTTCCATCTGGTAGTGTCTTTTTAGCAATTAGGGAGGCTTCCCGAATAATTTCATTTTACATGGTTCCAATGCACTTCTATTATTTCAAGGTTTCTTATTCCCTTGGGCGTTTTCACACTGACTTCGTCTCCAACCTCTTTTCCAAGTAATGCCTGACCAATGGGAGAGGTAATGGAGATTGAACCCTGTTCTACTTGAGCTTCATAAGGACCTACCAATCTGTATTGTTCAGAAGTTCCGCTATCAAGATCTTCCACAACAACCACGCACCCAAAGGTAACCCTATCGCTATTTTGGTCAAAATCTTCAATTATTCTGCAACGGGACAATTTGTCGGTAAGATCGCTTATTTGGGCTTCTATAAGGGCCTGCTTTTCTTTTGCTGCCTCATATTCAGCGTTTTCGGATAAGTCCCCATGTGCCCTTGCTTCTTCAATAGCCTTTATTACTTTAGGCCGTTCTTCCCGCTGGAGTCTTTCAAGCTCTCTTTTTAATCTTTCGTATCCCTCTTTAGTTATCGGCACATAATCCATCATCGCCTCCACTTACTAACTGGCATCTTGGAACGAGGTAACTTAGAAAAGGATTTCCTCTGGTGTCAAGAAATTTCGAGTATTTTATAAGATATTTTTATCATCAAGCCACCGGTCTAAAGCATTATGGACGTTTATTGTAGAGAATCACGTTTTGGCCGATCAATTTAATAAAGTGAGCTCCCACTCTTTTTGCCAACTCCTTTGCTTGTTCTTTTTTATTACCATCTTCTTTGGAAAGAGAAGACCATTTTATTTTAATCAGCTCATGAATGAATAGCTGTCTTCTTATTTCTTTTATGATTTGCTCAGTTATACCATTTTGGCCGATGTGAACAATAGGTTTTAGGTGATGAGCCCGTTGTTTAAGCAAAGTTCGTTCTCTTCCACTTAGTTCTTCCACCGGGTTTCGTTTCCAGTTGGTATCCTCCAGCAAATCGGTATAGTCTGGTATAAAATTATTTTTCTTTGAACGACTTGGATTTTTGTTGTGCGATAAGCATTTAAGCCAATACGCTTCCAATCCCATAGGTGTTTTAGCTCCGGTCTTCATCCAGGAAAGGTTCCAAAAGGGCTCTACGCTTTGGATGTTGTAATTTCTGTAAGGCTTTCTTTTCAATCTGTCTAATTCTTTCCTTTGACACGTTGAAGCTGCGCCCGATTTTTTCAAGGGTTTCTTCCGGATTACCATCAATTCCAAATCTTAGTCTGAGTATTTTTTCTTCCCGGGGTTGTAAGGTAGCAAGTAGTTTTCTGAGTACTTCATAAAGCTCTTTATCACGAATATTATCCGCAGGTGATTCCGCCGAAGAATCCTCTATAAAATCACCAAGTTTTTGTTCGTCATCTCCTACAGGTGTTTCCAAAGAAAGCGGCTGTCCTGTAATTGTCATAACTGTTTCAATTCGCTCTAAAGGTACCTTAGCCCTTTTAGCAATCTCTTCTGGAGTTGGCTCTCTTCCCAGTTCTTTGAACAACTCGTGATAAACCTTGTGATACAAATTCCTTAATTCTATAAAATGGACCGGTAATCTGATGGTTCTCGTTTTGTCATAAATGCCTCGTATTATGCTTTGCCTTACCCACCATGTGGCATAGGTGCTAAAACGGTTGCCCTTAGTATGATCATAGCGACCTACCGCTTTTAGTAATCCAAGATTTCCTTCTTGGATTAGATCATCAAAACTCATTCCTCGACCACGATATCTCTTGGCAATGCTTAAAACCAACCTGAGATTACCTCTCACCATTTCATTTTTGGCGCGGTTTATGCGGTCTATTATTAACTCGCATTGACATTTCAGTTCTCTGTAGCGTTTATTTTCAGGAAACTTCTTTACTGCATGATCGATGGATCTCTTTATAACCTTAAGAATTTTGTCCCTTACACCAGGGAAATGTTCTTCTTTGGCATGTAGTCTCTGAACCTTGCCGTGGATTTGTTTAAAGAGCTCATCCTGCTCGGCTTCTCTAGCAACAAGTTCCATTAGCTCATTTTGTCCGTTGCGTATAACTTCTGCTAGCTCCACTTCTCGCTCTGGCGAAAGCAACAGAAATTCCGAGACCTCACGCAGATATGTTGTAATATGGTCGGAATCGAACAGGTCTTCACTTTCCGATTTATTGAGAACGATGTCCTCAGGTGTTTCACTATTTTTTTCTTCTATTTTGGCCAAATCAACAAAATTCAGACCATCTCCTTCGGACTCGAAATCATTTTGACACAACTCATCAAAACTCCCATTAAAAAAAGGCGTTTCATCTAATAAATCACAATCCCTATTTCCCAGCCTCATGGCTAAAACCTCCTCGGAAATCCACAAAGGGATTTCCGAAATATATAAATCTCATATTACTACTTTTTAAATCTAAGAATGGTGAAAAACCGAGTCAATCATTGGCCACATAAATTATCTCGAAATTTTTTAAAGGACAGTTTAATAGTTTTTCTAAATGAAGTGATTTTTACTAAAGATTTTTCTGCACTGATGCATGAAAATAGGCGACCAAATGATGTGTTTTTTGTCTTGAATTATGTGGGAAATGAACGTTTGAATTTTTAGTTTTTCCACAAGTTGAGAAGGTATGTGATTTAAATGTGAAGCTCAACTACATCTCCATCTCGCAAAACATAGTCCTTTTGAACCATTTGTCCATCAAAGACAGAGGTTCCCCATATTTTTGCATATTTTAGCTTTTCGAGAAAATCTTTGTGGATTTTGCCGGCAAGATCTTCAAGGGTGCTGTCTTTGGGCATTATAAAAGGTGAGTTCAAATCAGGTTCCTTTCCAGGGGCTTTTGTATAAACTCTTATAATTTCTCCGACTTCATACACTTTTTTTAAAAAAGGCTTCTTTAGTTTATGCGTTTTTGATGAAAAAGGCGCACATGTAATAGAAAGTTCTGACAGTTCCAGAAAAACCTCGAAATCCTCTTCGTCTTTTTCTGTATCAACTTTGTTTACCACCAGCAGAGCCTTTTTTATGAAGGGCTTTTTGGACAAATCCTTCGGGATGGGCATTTCTTTTGGATAAATTCTTAGGTTATTTAGAACGGTAATGGTGTCTTCGAACTGTTTGAAGGGGTCATCTTTAATGTCAACCAATATAGCGAGAACATCTGCTCTTCTCATTAAATCAGCCATCCAGGGGTCAATGAAATCCTTCGTGATGGGGGGAGTATCAATTAGTTGAAATTGAATATTTTCGAAGTTGGCCATCCCTGGGGTTGGTTTCCAGGTTGTATGGGGGAAATCGGCTATTTCGGGAGTTGCCTTGGTGAGAGAAGCTACGAGAGATGATTTTCCCGTGTTGGGTGCCCCGATTATTGCAACCTGTAATGCGCCTTCTTTTTCAATGTTGTAGGCAGTTTCGCGTTTGGAGGTAGACTTACGCTGCTGGGCCTGAGCTTTAAACTTGGCGATTTTACTGGTCAGTGACGCCCGGAGCTTGTCGGTGCCTTTGTGTTTAGGCATTATAGTGAGCATTTCTTCCAGTGCTCGGATTTTATCCTCTGGAGTTTTAGCTTCTCTATACCGTTTTTCAGCTTCAAAGTAATGAGGTGGTAAATTTGCCGGCATTTATGTGCTCCTTAAGGCTTGATTTCTTGCTCCTAAAAAGACTAAAAATTTTTTGGGTGGTTTGTCAATCAATTGGAGGTGAAGGAATGGAATGTCCAGAATGCGGCGGTATTCTCAAGCTCGTGAAAACATGACGAACTGTTTTCTGGCTCTGCAAGGATTGCAGAAGACGTTATTCAATAGCGGAAATCAAGGAAGCTATAAACGATGATTTAGAAAATGAATTGGGCTGGTGTAGGGTTGACCGCATATAGGATAGGTACAAAAGGCATTTTTATAATGGATATTAGTAATTTAGTCTTTTTTATCCGTTTTTTTGTTTTCTTCTGAGTTCGGAAGATAATTACCGAAGTATTTCTTCATGCAGCTGGGACAAATGCCGTGAGTTAGATCGACATTTTTTACTTGGACTAGATACAATTCTACAGGGATCCAGGCTTTCTGGTCGGACGGGTCGGCCGAAGGCTTTCTTATCCGTTTGCAATAGGTACAAACGGGCAAAATTCTTTCAAGCATGTCTATTCGGTCTGAAAGCTTTTGATTTAGCTCGCATATTTTGCAAAATTGGTAGCCTATAGTTGCTCCCGACAAACCACCAAAGATAAAGGGAATTATGAAACCTTTGGGCGTCAAAGGTGCGTGAATTAACATCTTTTGAAAGACTGAAAGCAGAATTAAACAGCTTGAACCCAGTATAAAAGATAAAATTACTGTCCGAGTTCGTTTGCTACAGAGCTGATTGACCTTGATTTTCACTTTTTATTTAAAACTTTGGGGTTAATTTTTTAATGTATTTGAGGTTCACTTTATCTGTACATTTGTTGGATGAAACTATCCATTTATTTTTATCTCCGAAAGAAAAGCAAAAGGCAAGCGAACATTCCCCTAAATGTTCAATAATTGCTCGCTGTGAATAAATTGAACACTCATTTTATATATTTTATGTACCTCGGACATAGTATTAATTCGTGCATTTTTTACTTATCCAGTTTCGGCCTGCTGTTAAAGGCAAATGTAAGGATACTCCAGTTTGTGAAAGTGAGTTGTTTCACATTTAAATACCCCTAGAGAAGTTTTTGGTTCAAAATGAAACAAATAGCGGTATATCCTCAGATGTAGGCCTCTTACCGAAATCAAATACTGTAATATCAATATGTTACATGAATGGAATGAATTTTGATTATATGACTTATGGATGAGGTGAGAAATGCACAAAATTCTTGCTGCCATAGATGCTCAAGAACCCGCTAGTGAAGCTTTATTTAGAGCCTGTTCCCTGGCTCAAAGAACGGACGCCAGGGTGTGTGTTCTTTTAGTATTTCCGGACGAGGCTCACGAGGATTTGGAGCTTCGAATAAGGGGACTGCTTGAGCCAATAATAGAAGGAGAAAGATTAAAGGGTACATACATTGAGTATTTCATAGTAAAGGGAGATTTTAAAAGGGAGGTGATAAGGTTCATTATGGAACACAATATTGACTTTATTGTTCTTGCTCAAACTGGTAAAAAACTGAGAACAGCGATAGATATTCAGCGAATTACTGGCTGTAAAACTGAATTTGTGCGTTATAAAATGAAACCATTCTAAAGATTAAGGAGTGGAAGGTATGAATATTTCCTGGTACTTGTATCTGCCTATAGCCGGTAATGCAGTAAATGTTCTGTTGGTTTTGGGGCTTGGTGGCATAGTAGGTTTGTTGTCAGGCATCTTTGGAGTTGGTGGCGGATTTCTTATGACCCCGCTTTTAATTATGATTGGCATTCCCCCGACAGTAGCTGCAGCTTCTGATTCAAACCAGATAGTGGGAGCTTCGACGTCCGG
>JALXAE010000010.1 GCA_026992355.1 Syntrophobacterales bacterium
ATATGGCAGCCCTGGCAACACAGTGCCGGAAATGGGACGTTCCCATGCTGGGTGTGATCGGTCTTGGCAAAACCAATGAAGACAAGAAAAAAGATCCAAAATTCATCGCCTTGGGTGCCCGTGTGGGAGTGGAACACGGCGCTGATATCATCAAAACCTACTACACGGAAACGGATTTTGATAAAGTTGTCGCCGGATGCCCTGTACCGGTTCTTATTGCCGGAGGCCCGAAGTGCGAAACAGATCTGGACACACTGGAAATGATCCACGGTGCCCTTCAGGGAGGAGCCAGCGGTATTGTCATGGGCAGGAATGTCTGGAAAAGCCCGAATTCTGTGGCTCTGCTTTCTGCTGTTCACGGATTGATTCATGAAGATATGAACGTCAAAGAGGCGAACCAGCTTTTGGAGGAGAAGAAGCAGGATTGATTCCGATGGGATCAAAAAACTAATGCTGTCTTTTTGGGGATACTTCTTGAGGGGCGATAAAGGTTTTGTTTTGGTAAAGAACCTGGGGACGCATTTGGCTCGTGGATGATAGTGAGTTTCTTGTTATCCCGTGAGTTGCGAGTGATATCCGACAAAACCTAGGCTATCTCATTGATTCTTCGTCACCCATTTTTTATTTTGCTGTAGATATCGAGAAACTAGATATTAACATGTTAGCCCTTAAATCCAACAACGGGAGCATTATTGAAAGCCCAAATAACATTCATTGATTTTGTTTTGAAAGAATGGCTGGTTATTGCCTCGGGTGCCGGTTTTGCACTGACGACTTTTTATACAAAACATTTCCCGGTTTACTCAGTAAATGAAATAGAGGTATTGTTCATCCTATTTGTGCTGTTCGTAGTAGTTAATGGTTTGCAGAAAAGCGGGCTGATATTAAGAGCTGCCCAAAGCATAGAAAAAGGTAGGGCCATTCCATTAAAGCTGGTGATGGCAACGTTCTTTTTGTCGATGCTGGTAACAAACGATATTGCGTTAATAGTTATTGTGCCGCTTACATTATCGCTTAACATCAATCGGAAAGATATTCTCGTTATTTTAGAGGCATTAGCAGCTAATTCTGGTTCAGCATTGACGCCGACTGGCAACCCCCAGAACCTCTATATTTATTGGTTTTACGGTGTACCGCCTGATACATTCATAAAAACAATCGCTCCATTTTCATTGCTTTTTCTTGGCCTGCTAATTGTTTCTTCAATTCTTGTAAGAATTCGAAATGATTTACATGAAGATCAAGTACAGAAAATCAACAAAAAGGCTTATATCTATGGAGTGTTGCTTATTGTTGTTCTTCTAACAGTCTTCCGTATTTTTCCTGTTTCAACCGGGGTTGTTGTCATTCTTTTTGCGCTCGTATTCGATCGAAAAGCCTTCCATATTGATTATGCACTACTATTCAGCTTCCTTTTCTTTTTTGGTATTGCTGACAACCTAAAGACTATACTGAGTTCTGAAATAAGCCATTTAGAGCACATTTTTCTATTTTCGACCTTGGCAAGCCAAATCATGAGCAATGTTCCGGCAACGCTATTATTCGCGAAATTCACATCGAACTGGCAGGCGTTGTTATGGGGCTCAAATGCGGGTGGCTTTGGCAGTTTATTTGGTTCATTGGCAAATTTGATAGCCTACAAACTCTATGTCACGCATGAATGTTCAAATAATGTAGCCATATTTACTGCAAAATTTCTTGTAGTTGGCTACATGGCACTGTTTATATCAATAGGTTTATATTTTCTGTTGTATCGAACGAGTGACTTGTTATGAATTGTCAGAGGGCTAACAGAACAGAACAGAACAGGCGAATATTATGGCTCGCTACTTTACTTATATCCATATTGGTTATCTATGGGTATGGATTAGTTACAGTTGCATATCACGTTTTTCCATATCAGCAAATCATATCAATTAAGAGTTGTATCGCAAACATAAGCGATACAACTTTCGATTTTTCTTCGCAAAAAACTCAACCCCTCAATTATGAATGGATTAAAGTTAAAAAAATCTATCGGGCAAATCTATCGTAAATCTATCGGGGACAGACCACGATAAAAAGAAACGGCTAAAAAATCACGAACAATCGTATATATATGGAAAATAAGCAGCACGGTTTTCAGGTCGCGTTTCCAAGTGTGTTTAAGTTTCTATTTCCGTGTCAAGCTGGTCGGTAATTCCGCATGTTTCCAGTGATACGAGCCGTCCGGCGAGCAAAAAACAGGCTTCTTGGTGTACCAAAAGAGATAGATGGAAGCGAAATTGAAAATACAGAAAAAGAGAGGAACTACCAGAGCAGGGAAACGGGATATTTTTTTAAAACAGAATCTGTTGAAATGAGGAGCAGGTTTTCAATTATACTTTGGGCAACGAGTAGCCTATCAAAAGGGTCTTTATGGATTTCTGGTAATTCATGGATGTAAAGACCATGGTTTATTTGTATTGGCAAAGGACTAAAATTGTTAATTTCCAACTGTTGCCTGACGAAAGAATCGGGTTGATCCGGCAGAGTAAGCTTACCAAGACTCCATTTTATTGCCATTTCCCAAGCGCTTACAGCACTTAAATAAATGGTATTGTCAGGGTCAATAATAAAATTTCGTGCTGTTCCTGATAACTTAGGATTGTCAAGAACCCACCAGAGGAAGGCATGAGTATCAAGGATTGCCTTCATTTGTAAAAACTTTCCAAGATGTCATCCGGCAAAGGGGCGTTAAAATCATCAC
>JALXAE010000011.1 GCA_026992355.1 Syntrophobacterales bacterium
GTGGGAGAACAATCATGGCAGGAAAAAACATTGTAGAAATTACTGACAAAAATTTTGAACAGGAAGTATTGCAATCCGATGTCCCTGTGCTGGTTGATTTCTGGGCTGCATGGTGCGGACCTTGTAGAGCTATAGCTCCTATAATAGACGAAATAGCAAACGACTACGCTGGAAAAATTAAAGTTGGCAAATGCAATGTAGATGAAAATCCACAAACTCCATCAAAATTTGGTATTCGTGCAATACCCACTCTCATATTTTTCAAAAACGGTACTGTAGTTGAACAAATTACTGGAGCTGTAGCTAAGGCTCAAATTGCCTCCGTCATAGACAAAGTCCTTTCATAATAAGAATATGTAAAAAGTGAACTTCAGAAAGTGGAGGGGGAATATATTTTGTATGATGTTGTAATAATTGGTTCAGGGCCGGCAGGTTGCGCCGCAGGAATTTATGCTTCTCGAGCGAAATTAAGAACTCTTATCATAGAAAAATTCGCTCCAGGGGGAAAATTACTAAACTACGAAAAGGTGGAAAATTATCCCGGTTTTCCTGAACCAATAGACGCCTATGAACTGGCACAGCGGTTTAATGAGCACGTGGATAAGCACGGGGTAGAAAGGTCAGTTGATGAAGTTATTAAGTTAGAAGTTGCTGGTCCAATAAAATTAGCGAAAACAGCATCCACTGAAATCAAAACAAAAGCCATAATAATTGCTTCAGGAGCCATTCCTAAAGCCTTAGGGGTCAGTGGGGAAAAGGAATACGAAGGAAAAGGTGTTTCTTACTGCGCCGTTTGTGATGCACCTTTTTTCAGACAACAGGACGTGGCTGTAATAGGTGGAGGAGATACGGCAGTAGAAGAAGCTATGTACCTTACCAGATTCGCCAATAAAGTGTACTTGGTTCACAGACGAGACAAATTGAGAGCAGCCAAAACTATTCAGGACAGGGCATTTCAAAACGACAAAATTTCTTTTGTATGGAATTCTGTGGTTAGGGAAATTAAAGGAAATACTGACGGCGTCGAGGAAGTTGTTCTTTACGATAGAGTTGAAGATAAGGAGTTTTCTTTGCCCGTTCAGGGAATATTTGTGTTCGTTGGGTTCTCGCCCAATACTAACTTTGTTCCTGCATCTGTTGGACTTGATGATAATGGATTCATTATTACAAACGAAAATATGGAAACATCCGTAATGGGAGTTTTTGCTGCTGGAGACGTGAGATCAAAACCACTTAGGCAAATTGTTACAGCAGTAAGCGATGGCGCTATAGCTGCTGTAAATGCCTATAAATACATCGAGGAAAATTCTCACTTGTGGCAATAAACCCCTATCTCACATTCTTAAAATACTTGTTTTGTATCAACTGAGTTGGTATGATGAAACGGTGTAAATTCTATTCCATTGTGTTCATAGGTTCGATCGTTTTATTTTTATTTGGATGCGGAACAAATCTCGTTGAATACTATTTTGAAGATTTATTTGATTCTGGCTCTGAGATTTCCGCAACGCCTGATCATCTCATATGGCAGGGCATACAAGCCATACAGGATAAAGACTATGGTGAGGCTCAGAAGGCCTTCCAGAAAATTGTTGAACAATATCCTTACAGCAAATATGTTGTTTTGGCAGAATTAAAGTTAGCAGACGCCTACTATCTGGATAAAAAATATCCAGAAGCAGCGTCCTCTTATGAGCAGTTTGCAAGACTTCATCCGAGTCATCCGATAATTCCGTACGTACTTTATCAATTAGGGATGTGTTACCTGAAGATGGCCGGTTCAATAGACAGAGATCATTCACAGTTACTTAAGGCATACGCGGTATTTAATAGGATTTCCCAGGTTTATGAAGGTACGCCATGGGCACTTAAAGCAAAGGAAAAAGCTCAAGAGTGCCGAAAGAAACTCGCAGAATACGAATTGTATGTGGCAAAATTTTATATGAAGAGAGGTAAGCACTTGGCAGCAAAGAAGCGGTTAGAATACCTGTTATCAGAGTATCTCCCAGAAGTAGAGGAAATGGGAAAGGTAAAACAGGTGGAAAAACTTTTAGAGAAATGCAACAAAGAAGTCGCAAAGGGTGTTAACAGGCCTAGTATTTGGTCTAAAATAGGTTTTTAATCCCAATTGTTTCTCAGTAATGGTTCCTCAATAATTCCGTCATAGCTAATTAAGATCGGTAAAAGTTCCAGAAATTTTCGAAGCGAGGAGATGTGAAGGAAATGGCGAAGGTTACTAACACTAACAATAAGGAAAGTGACATGGCTGCAAAAACTGAATCAATTGAAGCCGTTCAGGGTATTTTAAACCTAGCTGAGTTAAAAAAGCAAAACATCACTTATCTTCTGGAGTTGGCCCAGGAGTACGGCATCGAAGGTGCCGCATCTATGCGCAAGCAGGAACTTATATTTTCCCTTCTTCAGTCGCACGCTGAAAAAAGCGGCATAATTTACGGAGAAGGCGTTCTTGAAGTCCTACCGGACGGTTTTGGATTCTTAAGAACTCAAGATTATAACTATTTGCCCGGACCTGACGATATATATGTATCCCCTTCTCAGATCAGACGATTTAATCTGAGAACAGGAGACACTGTAGCTGGTCAGATACGACCTCCAAAAGATAATGAAAGGTACTTTGCTCTCCTAAAAGTAGAAACAATAAACTACGAGTCCCCAGAAGTAGCTAAAGACAAAATACTTTTTGACAACCTGACTC
>JALXAE010000012.1 GCA_026992355.1 Syntrophobacterales bacterium
GTACCCTGGTTACTCTCTGAGCTGGAAGGCTGAGATCCACCTCTATGGCAAGGGCTTCGCGGTTATAGTCATCCACTACGTTAAACGTTCTAAATTTTCTCCCATCCCAAAGGCTATCACTCATAAAGTCTATTGACCAGCTTTGATTCATTGTTTCAGGCACACTCAGAGGTTGCGGGTTACGTACTGGCAATCTTTTTTTGTGTTTGCGGCGCATGTTGAGTTTCATTTTACAATACACCCGGTGTACCCGTTTGTGATTCCAGCGATGTCCTTCTCGCTTAAGAAGCACAAACAGTTTTGGAAAACCGTATCTTGGGTACTTTTCCACCAAGTTGCTCAGCGCATCAATTACAGGGTTGTCCCGATCACCATCAGGCTGATAATTGTACACGCTACGACTAATTCCAAGCATCCGGCAACAGGCACGAAGACTTAAGCTGTATACCGATTTGGCATAATCAACCAGCTCACGTTTCTCTGTTGCCTTTAGAGCTTTTTTTCAACAATATCCTTAAGAGCCGCATGCTCCAGGCTGAGATCAGCAAACATTTGTTTCAACCTGCGATTCTCTGCCTCTAAATCTTTCAATCGCTTAATATCAGAAGCTTCCATGCCTCCATATTTTGCTTTCCAGTTATAATACGTAGCTTGGCTTATACCGCATTCTCGAGAAACTTCTGCTACTGACCGGCCACCTTCAACCTGCTTTAATACCTTTATTATCTGATGTTCTGTAAATCTCTTTTTCCGCATATGTCATTCTCCTTTTAAGATTAACAATATGCCGGATTTTTCTAATTCTTGCTGGTACTATTTTAAGGGATAAGGACAATTGGTGGAATGCTCATGGTTTGTCCTTCATGTGGCAATAAGTTTCATTCTGACTTTAAACTGGGTGGTACCAGAAAAAGTGTCCAACGAGGAATGTTAATAACTATCTTCGAGATGCCCTGTAAAATTATGGGCCGCCTTGGTCGATATTTTCTTCATTAATAATATTTGAATATAGTCTCAGAAGCTAAAAAAGTAGATCACTTAGTCACTGATTTCAAAAGTAAAGATACCTTCCCTGTAACTTATCCTGAGAATCCAACAAATGACAAACCTGTGATTCTAGTTGTTCAGTTGCATTTCAACTTTCACATTTAAGATACATATTGCACTTAAAAAACACACAGGAATAAGAGCGGTGCACTAACAAGAAACACTATTTGCCATTTCAATAAATGACATTCATAATATCATCGCCTAAGTCCTTAAAAATATCTGTCCCTTCCTTTCCAGCCAACTTGTAAATCGTATTTCTAGTTTCAAGGATCTTATTTTTTCGATCAATTTCAACTATCAAGGATGTCTTCATGTGATGTCCAGATTGCCATCGCCCCTGTGAATCGTGAACAACTGTTCCTGATACTATCTGGGGCTTTAGGTTCTCACCAGGGTATACAGACTCTATCAATTCCATTGTTAAAGATAGATTGTGTACTTGCCAATCCCTGATTGTTCCTCCATCCTTTTTGAACTTATCTTTCATTTAACAACCTTTTTATGTAAATACATTTCCATTCGCTTATTGGAAATAAACTCTTTTTAGATTTTACCGAAACAATCTCTTCATAAAACTCTACAATCTGAAGACAGACAGTGTTTAACAAGGATATTTTCACTAAAGAAGTTATGTTCTTATAGAAAAGATCTGCATAGTATCTCAACATTATTAAATACTTGTTCAAGATTTTTTTCCTGTGCTACTAACATCTTAGATTTTGCGAATGATACCGCTACATTTTTACGCAGTTTTTCCTCTTGAGTCTTTAGATTTTTAGCATTCTTCTTTCTATTGGTGACAACATCTTCCGCCTTTTGATATAACTCTCTTGCTTTTTCCTGCCTATTCTTCAAGCCGGAATTTACCTGTGCTTCCTGACTACAAGACGAGAACTCCTTTTTCTGTTTTGCCATGTTTTGATTATAAGTATCTTTTGCCACCTTCAATATAGCAGACTTTTCTTTCCCAAATTTTGCTTTCAAGGAAGCCAATTCTGCTTGAAGTTTGTTTGCCTCTTCATAGGAAATTTTCTTTTGGCGCTTAAGAATAGAAATCTCCTTTTTTTTATTTTTCAAAGTTGAAACTTGTTGCTGGTGGATGTCTTTTGTCTGTTTCAATGTTAATTGATATTCCTGCTGGATTACAAGTGTTAACTGGCTCTTGGGAGTATTCTTATGCTGGAGAATTATATAATACTTGGCATTCTATTTCTGATCCTGATTTAATTAATGGAAATCATTTTGAATATACAGATGATACTTGGAATGGAGATATTGATGCGAATGGATTGAAGGGAATTAATTCTGGATTGGATAGCAATAAAGTGGCAATCCGTTTTCGAGCTACTACGGTTTGTGATCAATTTTTGTCTGGTTCAGTTTTGACTACCAAAACTCTAGCAAATGATCCATGTAGTTCCGAGCCTTTATCTAGTGGTGAAGTACAATCTCCACCTGTTGTTTTGCAAAATGCAATTCCTGAAGATTTTGCTCAATTACTGACTTTTGCTAACCCTGAAGTCGCTTATTGTGGTGCCCGTACAAATGAGTTTAGTGTAACAGCGTTGAATGTGAGCGATAATCCAACTGCAGATAGTGTAACTGTTTGTTTGAAAATACCTTCTGCGTTAACATATGAACCGAATTCAGTTGTGTTTAGTAAT
>JALXAE010000013.1 GCA_026992355.1 Syntrophobacterales bacterium
CTATTAATGGGGTCATCAAACACTCGACATTTTAGGGGCTCAAAGCCCTTGATATTCAAGGAGTTTTGATGTCGACTAAAAAGCGCTCCCATTAATATATTTGGGGCGTGGAGGATTTGGTAGCCCAGGTTTTCTGACTAGGATAAAACCGTGTTTTTCAAGGAGTGATTTAAAGATTTTGCTCACTGTTTATTCTCCTTCTTCACTTTCGTAACGCTCAGCAAGTTCCTTCATCGCAGAATAGTGCGAGGGATCTAGAGCCTCAATGAACTCCATAAGATCCTTCAGAACCGATCGTGCCTCAGCCAACAGAGATGGGTCATGCCCAGGTTCCCCAATAGAATCAGAATGAGAATATGTATGAACAAAGCGAAGAATGCGAAGCTTTTTTGCCTCGTCAAAGTCTATATCTTTTATTTTTTGCCATAATTCTCCCGATACCTGTGGCTGACGGAACGCTAGAAATGCTTCCAATAATCGCCGAGCCATATTGGGTAGAGTATAACTTACCTCTAATCCGGACTCAGATGAGGATTGTACTTCTCGATAAAGTCGAGAAAACAAATAATGATAATCTGATTCATATTGCTCAAGCAATGGGTCTAGCAGACGCAAGCTTGCAGCTCGCCCATCTACACAAAGGGAACAATCTAACATATAAAAACGTGCTGGTCGCTTAGATATATCCTTTTTTCTTTGTCCTTTGAGATGATGAAACCAGTTCCGAACTTGCCGAAAGAATGTAAAGTTGTGAGTAAAAATAAATAACTGTCCAGCATCTTTTGTGCGTTCACGAATAAAACCAAAAGCTAAATAGAGCGCGTTAGCATCTAGACTAGAAACTGGATCATCTAGCACGATCACACCGTTCTTTAAATTAAAAGATCGATCCTCCAGAGATTTCAGGAAGTAAAGGAGAGCAATGGCGGTCATTTCTCCTTCGCTTAGCGCATAGGCAGGTTCACCATTCCGTGTGATTGTGTAACCAGTATCTTTAATCTCCAATTTGAGTTCATCATGTCCAAGATACTTTCGAAGATCTTCATTCAGCTCTTCTGCTGGCCGCCGATGTTCCACAATCTCGCGCTCAATCTGTTCAATCTCAGCTTTGAGACGCTTGAGTTCCTCTTCCAACGTCTCCACAGCTGCATTTTTCTCCTCCAGATCCTTCTTTAGGTTGATAAAATCTTCGAAGTTGCGAGCGATCATATCCTTAGCAATACGATCTCTTGCATCACTGACGCGAGACTCAAATTCATCGCACGCCTTATTGTGTTTATCAATCACGGTGTTGACCGCATCGACAGCACCTTGGTCTATTGTCGGGATCTGGAGATCCAGCTCAATCCGTTCAAAAACTCGCCTTTTCTTATCTTTCAATACATCAACAAGTTTCCTAAAAAACTCTTCTATTTTTTCAAGATTAGTTGCTAGTTTCTGCCTTGCATTTTCATATTCGTCCGCCAGATCCTCGTAAAATTCAGTTTTATGGGGGAACGAGACTTTATTGGCTTGTTTTGCGAGGCTTTGCAGTTCAGTTATCTTATTGTCTAAGATAGCGAGAAACTTTTCATATTCATCGGTAAAGTGAGCTTCTAGTTCAGACAGGCGCGCAGCAGATATTAGTTGTCCACAAAAAAGACATATTTTCGAGTGCCGGTTTCTGTGTAAAGTAAGTCCTTTTCTAACCCATTCTGATAACTCTTGGTCTTCCTTTAGTTTTTCAATAACTTGAGATACCACTGTTGTTGAAAGCAAACAAGATACTTCTTTAATAATTTTTTCAAGATCTGGCACTTTACAAACTAGCTGTTTTAATTTAGGTTTTGCTAAAGCACGGTGCAATGCAAACAATCGTTCACGATCTTGGTCACTAAGTATATATTTCATCACATCTTTAATATTAACTATTTCTTCCATATCTCTTCGGAAGTGCGATTTGTTATAATTGTTATAAGGATTGGAGCCGCTTGATCGTAACATATCTTTGATTATGCGTGCTTTATCAATGCAAAATTTATCCAACTCTGTTTCTGCTCTCTGCTTTTTCTTGATGGCTTCATTTAATTTCTCCTGTTTCTGTTTATACTCATCTCTGAGTCTATTAACTTCTTTTTGTTTTTCCACGCTTTCTTTACCTAACACAAAAATTGGAGGGAGATCTTCACCACTATGAGGGAAAATAGATTCATTTACAAAATCTCTATTGAAAACACGAATATTTAATACAACTTTTTCAAAATCACTACTAGAAATATCTCGTCCATTTATACGGATAACCGCCTCCCCTGAAGTTAATGGATGACGTAACTCAAGAGCCCGAAAAATCCTGCTTAATGTTGTTTTACCTGTTCCATTCCAACCGTAAATTAAATTATAGCGGCCAAAATCTGGAAGCTCTGCAGGCCAAATAAAATCTCGAAATATGCCAACATCCTTAAGTCTTGAGATTCTCTCAATTTGGATCATGAGACCTCTCCCACAAACTTTTCCGTATCTTTGATGCGGATTTGACCGGAAATGAGTTTGGGAAGAAGGGTGTCATAACAGATGTTCCTTTCATAAGATTTGTGCAGCAACCTGCTGCACAAATTCTTTGTCAGGATAGGCCTCGGCAAAAGCCCGCATATACTTCAAATTCCGGGCTGAAAAACCCTTCAGGTCTGGAAACTCTCGCCTCAGATCCTGTGCCAAACGG
>JALXAE010000014.1 GCA_026992355.1 Syntrophobacterales bacterium
CATCACAAGACAGTACATATCATCTGTCAAAGAGATAAACGTAGAAAAGTAATCGATCCGTTAACTGGGAAATCAGGAACGGTTAATCGATACGTTCAAAGGCAAGTTCGAGACATTCCATTTATGGGGTATCCTTGTTATCTTCAAATCGAATTAGCTCAGGTTTTTATCAGTAAAAATGAACGTCGTATAGAGCAATGTGATTTTGTTGATAAAGGCTGCCGATTTACTCAACGATACTGTCATCTAATTAGTGGGCTTTGTCGTCATATGAGTATTCAGGCCGTTTCCCGCCATTTAGAAATACGTTGGGAAACGGTTAAGAAGATTGATAAAGCTTATCTTGAAAAAACATTGCCCGCATTGGAGCCTGAAAAATTAACAGGCTTAAAATATATTGGTGTTGATGAAGTCGCTAGGGCAAAAGGTCATGATTATATGACTGTTATTTATGACATGGTTGAAGGGCATTTAATCGGGGTAGAAACAGGACGCACATCCGATGTTTTCACAAAGTTTTTAAAACGAATACCGAAAGAAACAACTGAAAAAATAGAGGCCGTTGCAATGGACATGGGGCCAGCCTATCAAAAATCAGTGAGAGAAATATTGCCCAATGCTGACATTGTCTTTGACCGATTTCATATTATGAAGAATTTCTCTGACGTGATAAAGAATCAACGTCGGATTGAATTTAGACGAGCCAACAAGTCAGGAAAAGAGTTACTAAAGGGATGCTATTATTTGTTGCTGAAAAATGAAGACAAGCTAACAGAGAAACAATCTGAGCGATTAAATAACCTGCTATCAGAAAATCAAAACTTAACTATTTTATATCTGATGAAAGAGCAGTTACAGGCACTTTGGAATAACAACGATAAGTCCAAAATGAAAGCCGAATTAGAGCAGTGGTGTGTCATTGCAGATCAAACTAATATGACCTATTTAAAAACATTCGCTCGTTCAATGAGAAAGAATAAGGATGGTATTTGCAACTATGCAAAACATCAACTGACATCAGCCAGAATAGAAGCGGGCAATGTCAGTATTGGCTTAATAAGAAAAAGAGCCAGAGGGATTCGGGATACCGAATATTTTAAACTGAAAATCAGGCAAACCTCTATTCCTGATGAGCAGAGCATGTTCTATTTTGAGCAAAATCTCACTCATTAAAGCAGAGAACAACCAAAAAACTCATAACAAACACATGCACTCGGACAGCAAAAAGCACTGCTCGTTCCTCGCTCTGCTTTTTTCTGCCGGTGATGTGAGACGTTGGACTGCAAAATACTTATCGAAATTTCAAACAAAGTTGACTATTTGTATCCATAAGGCTACAATTAATTTATGATTGAAGTCAAAAAAACAGAAGTCTATAAAAAATGGCTTGATGATCTGCGAGATATTACAGCAAGAGCCAAAGTTCTTGTACGTATTGAACGTTTACTTGAAGGCAATCCTGGTGATGTAAAGCCAGTTGGTGAGGGTGTTTCTGAGTTAAGAATTACTTACGGGCCTGGTTATCGTGTATATTTCAAGAAAAAAGGAAATGAAATCATCATTTTGCTGGCGGGCGGAGACAAAGGAACTCAAAAGAAAGACATAAAAACAGCCTTAGATCTTGCTCGTAATTTATGAGGTCAAAACTAATTATGAACAAAGTTAAAACTACCCCTTATGATGTTGCAGAACATATAAGAAACCCTGAAGATGCAGCTGCTTACCTTGAAGCCTGTCTTGAAGAAGCAGATGCAGACTCTTCATTTATTGCAAAAGCATTAGGTGATATAGCAAGGGCACAAGGAATGTCTCAAGTAGCGAAAGATACAGGTTTGTCCCGCGAGAGTCTTTATAAAGCTCTATCTGGTGAAAGAAATCCCGGATTTGATACGGTACTCAAAGTAACGAGGGCATTGGGTCTTAAGCTCCATGCAAGTGTTAATTTGCCTGATACAACCATAGTCCAACCAATACATGCACATGGACAGGGAAAGCTTAGCTGAAAAGAGCCTCAGCCAAGCTTTTCCGGCCAGTGATGTAGACGTTATATTTCTTGAGGGAGTTATAGTTCTTGCGTGACTATTTTTACAAGTACGTAGATATAGATACTACAGAGAAAATTCTGGCGAACAGAAGCTTTCGATACAATTCACCCCTAGAATTCAATGACCCTTTTGATATTCAAACGAAGTTAGTGCCTGAATATAATTTAGATCAATTTCCATTGAAAGCCATGGAGCTTATTGAACGCTATGTAAAAAATGATATATCAATTCCAGGGCCTGGCAATGAATTTACTGAAGCAATCTTACTTTTAAGGGATGGGGCTAAAAACCAAGGATATAAAAAAGAAGAAATTGAAAAGACTACATTTCCAATCTTTGGGTATATGTTAGATGAATATAAGCATCTAATTAGCCAACTAAATGCTCATTGGCAAAGATCGATGGCCAAATCTAGAGTATTCTGCGTTACTGAAGAGCATGACAATTTGTTAATGTGGGCGCATTATGCAAAAGATCACACTGGCTCCGTAATCAAAATAGCTACTTTACCTGAAAAAGATACGCCTCTTTCAGTTGCTAAAAAAGTGAAGTATAAAGCAAAACCAATCCAGTTTTATTCTCTAGATGTAATCATTGAATGGCTATTATTTGGTGCTGAGCCTGATCTTAGGAAATTTGAATACAC
>JALXAE010000015.1 GCA_026992355.1 Syntrophobacterales bacterium
ACTCCCCCCGTAGAATTCACTGTCGCTGTTTAAAATTTCTTTCCAAAATCCTTCTTCAGGAACCCCCACAAAAAAGGGATAACGGGGAACCGGCGTGAAGTTGCACACGCACAGTATCATTTCTTTTCTGTCTTTAGCGAACCTGATAAAACTTAAAGTGCTTTGTTCGCTGTCGTTACAGTCAACCCATTCGAACCCTTCCTGCACACAGTCCAGTTCGTAAAGAGCTGGCTCCGATTTCAGAACCCTATTGAGATCCTGAACCCACTTCTGGAGTCCACTGTGTAATGGGTTGTCCAGCAGGTACCAATCGAGAGATCTATCGTGATTCCATTCGTTCCACTGACCAAATTCGTTTCCCATAAAAAGGAGTTTTTTACCGGGGTGGGCGTACATGTAGCCGTAAAGGAGCCTCAGGTTGGCGAACTTTTGCCAATCATCCCCCGGCATTTTTCTGATCATGGAACCCTTTCCGTGGACGACTTCGTCGTGGGAGAAGGGGAGAATAAAGTTTTCGTGGAAGGCATAAAGCAGGCTGAAGGTGATGCTGTTGTGGTGGTACTTCCTGTGAATTGGATCCTTGGACATGTAGAGCAAGACATCGTGCATCCATCCCATATTCCATTTAAATCCGAAACCAAGACCGCCTAAGTAGGTCGGTCTGGAAACCATTGGCCATGCGGTTGATTCCTCAGCAATCGTCATTATCCCTTCGCATTCCGAATAGACCACTTCGTTAAAACGGCGGAGGAAGTCTATAGCTTCAAGGTTTTCTCTTCCCCCGTATTTGTTAGGGATCCATTCCCCATCAGGTCTGGAATAGTCCCTGTAAAGCATGGATGCTACGGCGTCCACCCTTAATCCGTCTATGTGGTAAACTTCGAACCAGAACAGTGCGTTTGAAAGCAGAAAGCTTCTTACTTCACTTTTACCGTAGTCAAAAACATAAGTATTCCAGTCCCTGTGGAAACCTATTCGTGGATCATCATATTCATAAAGGTGTGTTCCATCGAAGAGAGCAAGACCATGTTCATCTGTTGGAAAGTGCCCGGGCACCCAGTCCAGTATGACGCCGATGTCGTTTTGGTGGAGGTAATCCACCAGATACATGAAGTCTTCGGGCTTTCCAAATCGGGATGTTGGAGCGAAATAGCCGCTGACCTGATAACCCCAGGATCCGTCAAAGGGGTATTCCATTATTGGTAAAAATTCCACGTGAGTGAAATTCATGTTTTTCACGTAAGCTGCGAGCTTATGTGCAAGCTCTCGATAGGATAGATAGCCGTTGTTTTTTTCTTTCCTTAGCCATGAGCCCAGGTGCACTTCGTAGATGGAAATTGAGGCTTCGTGATGGTTTTTCTCACTACGTTTTTTCATCCATTCATCATCTTGCCATTTATAGTTTGAAATATTCCAGGTGATAGATGCATTACCCGGAGGTCTTTCGCAATAAAAAGCGTAAGGGTCGCTTTTATGTACCCCTTTTCCCAGGTGGTCAGATTCTATGTAAAATTTGTAAGGACTGCCAAAAGATACGTTAACGATGAAACCTTCCCATATTCCTGAATTTTCGTCCAGTGTTAACGGGTTTGCCCTAGTGTCCCACTCGTTAAAATTCCCGACAACCGAAACATAGCTGGCTGATGGTGCCCACACGGCAAAGTAAAATCCTTTTTTTCCTTCAGTCTCCAGGTAGTGAGCTCCTAGTTTTTCCCACAATCGATAGTGTTCGCCTTTTTTGAAAAGATATATATCATAGTCTGTTAGAAGAGAAACTTTATCTTTTTTGGATATTGCTCCTGTCACCGAGTTTTTCATTAGTATTTATCCGGTTTCTTCTAGGGTGAATTCAAACAAAGCCATACTTGAAGGGGACATAGGGTAATTAGATCCTGGCCCCCAGAGATATTGGACGTTGTCTGGAAGGATATCATATCTAGTGTCCAGTAAAATCTTCCACTTTTTTGGAGATGTTGAGTTTTTGTCTGCCAATTCCTGGGGACACAAGGGAAGGGTGAAATGAATAGGGTTATCTCTCATGAAATGAATCAAGAGAAGTAAGGTTTTATCAACAATCGGATTTCCATTTTCATCTATTTCGCCGATGGCATCTCCTCCAAAGATTATTCCGAAAGACTTCATATCAGGATTATTCCAATCCTCTGGCTTCATTTCTAAGCCGTCTGGTTTTATCCAGGAAATATCCTTCCAGATTGACTGGCAAATGGTGCTACCTTTAAAAAAATTTGATCTTTTAAAAACGGGATGATTTTTTCTTATTTGGGATAGGTTTTTTAAAAATTGAAGAAAAGCTTTGTCTCTTTCGTCAAGGTTCCAGTCGTACCAGCTTAATTCGTTGTCCTGGCAATACGGATTATTGTTTCCAAGTTGGGTTCTACCTAGTTCATCTCCACCAGCTATCATAGGAACCCCAATAGATAACAGCAAGGTTGTCATAATGTTTCTTTTCTGTTTGTACCTTATATTTAAAATTTCGTGATTATCCGTTTGGCCTTCCCATCCATAGTTGTAGCTAATGTTGTGAGATTCTCCATCTTTATTGTTTTCTAAGTTGGCTTCATTGTGTTTTTCATTATAACTCACTAGATCCTGCAAAGTAAAACCGTCATGACTTGTTATAAAATTTATGCTCGCAAAGGTTTTGTTCCCCTTTCGTCCGTACAGATCACTGCTGCCTGCTATGCGTGTTGCAAATTCGCTTGCATGAGAAGCAGATGGAAAATTCCAAAATTTTCTTACAGAATCACGGTATTTTCCATTCCACTCACTCCAGGGATCAGGAAAATGCCCCACCTGGTAACCCCCGGGACCAAGATCCCATGGTTCAGCAATTAATTTTACCCGGGAAATAGTAGGATCCTGTCGAATGGCCTTAAAAAAAGCTGAAGACCAGTTAATTTCCGATGGATCTCTTGCAAGAGTAGAAGCGAGGTCAAATCTGAAGCCATCCACATGCATTTCTGTTATCCAATATCTCAAACTATCCAGAATCAGTTGAAGCACTCTGGGATGAGTAACATTTATTGAATTTCCACAGCCTGTGTAGTTTTCATACAAGGCTTTGGAATTTTCTTTAAGTACATAATAAGTTGGATTATCTATACCTCTAAAGCTCAGGGTAGGACCAGTATGGTCACCTTCGGCAGTATGGTTGAAGACAACGTCTATTATAACTTCCAGATTATTTGCGTGTAATGTCTGAATCATAGTTTTGAACTCTTTTACGGGGTCTGAAATGGCAAATCTTGCATCTGGTGCAAAGAAACCTATTGTGTTGTAACCCCAGTAATTTGTTAAACTTTTCTTTACTAGGTAAAATTCATCTAGATGTTGATGAACCGGCATTAGCTCAACAGTGGTAACTCCCAGATCCTTAAGATGTTTTATAACAGGCTCGGTTGCAAGGCCTAAGAAGGTGCCTCTGAGTTTTTCCGGTACCTCAGGATGTAGCATTGTCAATCCCTTTACATGGGCTTCGTAAATTATAGTATCTTTCCAATGTATATCGGGCTTTTTGTCATCTTTCCACGGGTGAGCGCTATTAACTACCATGGCGAGTGGGGCATAAGCAGCGTTATCAAAATCATCTTGTTCCAGTCTTCCTTTTTGTTCGAAAATATCTTTTTTGTAATCAAACCAGGATTCATGCCAATTTGTTGTCCGAACTATAGCCCGAGCATAAGGATCGAGAAGAACCTTTTTGGGATTAAATCGAAGACCTCTTTCTGGTTCGTAGGGACCATAAACACGATAACCATACAATTGGCCAGGCTTTATACCTGCTAGATATACGTGCCACACATTGTGTGTATTTTCCGGTAGCTCTACACGATAATATTCCTTTTGAGAATTAATAGATTCAAAGAGACACAGTTCCACTTTTTCAGCGTTTTCAGAAAAAAGGGCAAAATTTACTCCAGAACCATCCCATGTAGCTCCAAGAGGAAAAGGTTTACCAGGGCGCACTATAAGATTGTGCATTGACTATTGATTCCTATCACTGTTTTAGTAGATGGGCCTTTGGAATAGTCATTGGATGCAACGGCGTAGCAAGAAATCGCATAACTCAGGAATTATACATCTATTAGGCTTTCCTGGAGCAGATCTATGTCGTCTATTTGTTGTTCCAGATAAGCTCGTAGTTTTTTCTTTAATCTTGCTTCTATCTGGCGGACTCTTTCTCTACTGATTCCGAATTGGTCCCCGATTTCCTGAAGCGTAAGTGGTTCCTCAGCTAGAAGTCTTTTGTCAAAAATTACAGCTTCTTTGTCTTTGAGATGTTTGCGAAACTGCATTAGTTTTTCGTGGAGTATTCTTCGAGCTTCTTCATCTGCCATTTTGTCGTCAACTGAAGGTGCTGAATCTGATAGGAAGGCAATGTGGGAGTCTTCTGAATCGCTACTTACCGGACTATCCAGAGACATTTCTGATCCACTTAACCGCTGGTCCATCTCTATCACATCAGATTCTCGAACATGCAATCTCTGACTCAATAGCTTTGGTGTAGCCTCTATACCCTGGCGTTCCAGTTTCTCTTTTTCTTTTTTTAGGTTGAAAAATAGTTTTCTTTGAGCCTGTGTTGTTCCAATTTTTACCAGGTTCCAGTTTTCCATGATGAACTTTATTATGTAAGCCTTAATCCAGAACGATGCATAATATGAAAATTTGTACCCTCTATATGGATCGAACTTTTTTACGGCCTGCATGAGTCCTATATTTCCTTCCTGGATTAAGTCCATGAGATTTTGCATCCAGTACTTTTGAAATTCCATGGCAATTTTAACGACAAGTCTTAAGTTGGACGTAACCAACTTGTATGCAGCCTGGACATCTCCTTTTTCTTTGTAGCGTTTGGCAAGTTCGATTTCTTCTTCCTTTGTTAAAAGAGGATACTTGCGAATTTCTTGAAGATACAAATAAAGGGGATCAACAGGGGCTCCCTCTTCAAAAACGTCTGGTTTCGCAGGTAAAGATTTTTCGGGCGCGATATCCTTGGTTTCCAGATCCTTTAGAGGGATTGCAGGCTCTACGGGCGCAAGCAGATTATCTTTGGCCTTTTTTTTCTTTCGCGCCATGCACTGAGCTCCTTTTAAGCTGTTTGATTTATATATAACGATTCTAAAATAACTGAAAAAATGTATCTTGCAAGAGAGTTCAACGCTGAATAAGAAAAATTAATTTGATAACTTCAAAGCTTTAACCTATTAAGGGTCCGTGAAAATCAAAAAAATAAACATTTAAGGAGATTAAGGTTTCTATGAATGTTCCAAGTCACATACAAAAAATTAAGCCCTATCCACCTGGAAAGCCAATAGACGAGCTGAAAAGGGAGCTTGGAGTAGAGGAGCCGATCAAACTTGCAAGCAATGAAAATCCTCTAGGTCCTTCACCGTTAGCCTTGAAAGCAATGGAGGAGAGCCTAACCTCTGTCAACAGATATCCTGATGGTAGCGCCTATTACTTAAGACGGAAGATAAGCGAAGTGTTTAGTATTCCTTTCGAGGGAATAGTTGTAGGAAATGGATCGAATGAGCTTATAGAAATGAGCTTCAAGGCTTTTACACGTTATGGTGAGGGTGTGGTTGTTCCGGAACCTTCCTTTCTTATGTACAGTCTTACAGCACGGGTTTTGGGCTTGAATGTTAAGGGAGTAGCTCTGAGGGACTTCAGGCTGGATCTAGAAGCTATGGTTGATGCGGTCGATTCAAGTATTAGAGTGGTCATTGTCAATAATCCAAATAATCCAACGGGTACAATAGTGAAAAAGGACGAATGGGAAGAATTTTTGAGCAGGTTACCGAAAGATATATTTGTAATACTGGATGAAGCTTATATTGAATTCGTTACAGATGAGGATTGTCCCATTGGAACTGATTATATTGATACAAAAGGTCCAAAGGTGATTGTTATTAGAACCTTTAGTAAAGCTTATGGATTGGCAGGTCTCAGAATCGGTTATTGTATGACCTCTCCCGATGTTGCCGATTATTTGAATAGAGTTAGACAACCTTTTAATGTAAATTCCTTGGCTCAGGCAGCTGCCTTAGCAGCCTTGGACGATGAGGATTTTATAAAAAGAACAAGAGCCTTAGTTCTTAATCAATTAGATTTTCTATATTCTGAGCTCAAGAAGCTTGGGCTGAATTATGTCCCGACTCAAACCAACTTCTTTTTAATTGAAATGCCTGTGTCGGCGAGGCTGGTTTACGAAAGACTGCTTAAGAAGGGAATTATCGCTCGAGCGATGGATTCTTACGGGCTTGGAAAATACCTTAGGGTAAGCGTTGGTTTGGAGGAAGAAAACAGGCTGTTTCTGGCAAAGCTTGCTGAGGTTTTGAATGAGGTGGCATAAGTCGAATGAAAGGCAAACAATTATAACAATTGATGGACCTGCCGGTTCGGGGAAAAGTACAGTATGCAAGGAAATTGCCAAGAAATTAGGCCTTATTTACATTGATTCTGGTGCAATCTACCGGGCTATAGCTTATGCTCTCTGGAATACAGAACAAATCACAACCGATTGTAATGGGAAGTGGTTCCCGAAGATAACCTATGGTACCTTAAGTGAGTTACCTCTCAAGTTTGAGGCAAAAATAGGGAGTATAGAGATATATTTTAAGGGTAACATTTTAGCCTCAGAGATAAGAACCCCGGAAATTTCCATGCTGACTTCTCGCCTATCAAAACTGAAGCCAATTAGGGATTTTGCTAATGAGATACAGCGGAAAATAGCCTCTAAGGGTTCGTCAATAGTTGACGGAAGAGATGCAGCAACCGTTGTGTTTCCTGATGCTTGTCTAAAGATATATTTAACAGCCTCGCCTGAAATAAGGGCTTCAAGAAGGCTTGAGGAATATAAATCCAGGGGAGTAAATGTAACCTTTGAACAGGTTTTAGATGAGATAAAGCAAAGGGATCTAAATGACACTTCTCGAGAGCATGCTCCTTTGAAGATAGCCGAAAACGCCGTTATTGTTGATACTTCAAGCAAAACGATTCACCAGGTAGTTGATTACATTATAAAACTGGCTAAAGAACAATGTTAAGATGTATATAAATGTCGGGTTGTAACAGTGAAGTATTTAGCTTAGTACTGTTTCTGAAGATCAAAAAGATATTGTAAAAAAAGTTACATTTTGCTACACCTTCAAAGCCATGGGGCTCCACAATATATCTTTCGGAGCAAAAATCCGAATATAAGGGGGTAAAGGCTAGGTATGATGAAAGAGGAATTGGGTAACGGGAAGGAGTTTGGTTATGCACATTCGTCCGTAGATGACATTGATCAGGAAACGCTTGCCAAGCTCTATGAACAAAGCTTCCAGACTTTCCAGGAAGGTGAGGTAGTTAAGGGAAGGGTAGTTCATGTTGCTGAAGAGTACGTTGTTGTTGATATCGGTTATAAGTCTGAAGGTATAATTCCCATAGAAGAATTTAAGGACAGTGATGGTAATGTAACTGTAAAGGTTGGTGACGAGATAGAAGTTCTACTTGAGTTTCATGATGATGACGAGGGGGTTGTTTATTTATCCAAGGAAAAAGCGGAAAAAATCAAAGTATGGGACGAAATTGTAAAAGTTTTTGAAGAAGATGGCGTTATTAGGGGTAAGGTGGTTGCCAAGGTCAAAGGTGGTTTGTCTGTTGACATTGGTATTCCTGCATTTCTACCGGGATCTCAAGTAGATTTGAGACCCATAAGGGATTTGGACTCTCTAGTTGGTAAGGAAATGGATTTCAAGATTCTTAAGTGTAATAGAAGACGACGCAATGTTGTATTGTCCAGGCGAGCTATTTTGGAGAAAGAAAGGGAAGCTAAAAGAGCAGAAACTCTTGCCAAGCTTGAAGAAGGGCGAGTTGTTGATGGGGTTGTTAAGAATATAACCGACTATGGCGTATTTATAGATTTAGGTGGTGTGGATGGATTGCTTCATATAACAGATATGAGCTGGGGAAGAGTTGGTCATCCATCGGAAATGTTTTCAATAGGTGATCCCATAAAGGTTATGGTGCTTCACTTTGACAGGGAAAATGAGAGAGTATCTCTAGGTCTAAAACAGATGTATCCCGATCCATGGACGAATGCTGCAGAAAAATACCCTGAAGGTTCAAAGGTTAAGGGTAAGGTTGTCAGTATTGCTGATTATGGAGCATTTGTAGAGCTTGAAAAGGGTGTTGAAGGTCTGATTCATGTCTCCGAAATGTCTTGGATGGAGAAAATTAAGCACCCATCAAAGATTTTGAGCGTGGGAGATGAAGTAGAAGCAGTTGTGTTGAGCATTGATGTTCAACGTCGAAGAATATCTCTCGGCTTGAAGCAACTTACCCCCAATCCGTGGGATGTGGTTGCGGAGAAGTATCCTGTAGGAACTGTAATTGAAGGTAAGGTCAAGAATATTACAGATTTTGGTATCTTCATTGGTATAGATGAAGGCATCGACGGACTTGTTCATATTTCTGATATTTCCTGGACAAAGCGTATCAGGCATCCATCCGAGATGTTTCAAAAAGGTCAAACAGTGAGAGCAAAGGTTTTGCATATAGATAAAGAAGAAAAAAGGTTTTCTCTCGGTATTAAACAGCTTGAACCAGACCCATGGGAAACTATTAGTGAAAGATACCCTGTGGGGTCTGTGGTGTCTGGAATTGTATCGAATATTACTGATTTTGGTCTTTTTGTCGAGATCGAGGAAGGAATAGAAGGATTAGTCCATGTGTCGGAAATAGATGATGCAGAAAAAACAAATCCCCTGCAGTCCTACCAACTCAGTCAAAGGGTTGAAGCAAAGGTTATCAATGTGTCACCTCAAGAACGGAAAATCGGTTTATCCATTAAGAAACTTGTAGAAGAAAGAGAAAAAGAAGAAATCAAAAAATTTAAGACCTCTACTGAAGACGATACGCCAAAATTGGGTGACCTAGTTCAGATTGATAAAACGGAAAAGTAAAGTTCCTTAGGTTGTTT
>JALXAE010000016.1 GCA_026992355.1 Syntrophobacterales bacterium
TGGAAATATGCTATATAGCTTCCAGCCTTAGACTTCCAATTGTAATGGCTGTTGCAAACAGATCTCTCAGCGCACCAATAAGCATCTGGAACGACCATTCTGATATGATGCTTGCAAGGGACACCGGTTGGATTCAAACCGTTGCAGAAAATGGTCAAGAGGTTGTGGATCTTTTAATCCATGCTTACAAAGTAGCAGAAGATCACAGGGTACTGCTTCCTGTAATGGTTAATCTCGACGGTTTTATATTAACTCACATGATTGAACCAATAATCCTGCCCAGCAAAGAAGAAATTCAGGCTTACCTGCCACCCTACAAGCCAGTTTTAAGGCTCGATCCAGATAATCCAGTTACAATGGGGCCGGTGGGTGTTCCTGAAGTTTATACCGAAGCAAAGAAGGCTCAGGATGAAGCGTTAAAAGCATCAAAACCTGTTATCCTTGAGGCATGGCAGGAATTTGAAAAACACTTCGGAAGGAAATATAGTCCTGTCGAAAAATACAAAGCAGATGACGCGGAAACGTTGCTAATTACTGTAGGAAGTATATCCGAAACTGCAATGAGAGCCGTTGACTCAATGCGTGCCGACGGCAAGAAGGTGGGGCTTGTCAGGATCAGGCTCTTCAGACCATTTCCAGTGGAAGAATTCGTTGATGCCGTAAAACACGCCAAAAAATTAGCGGTAGTGGACAGGGCATTGGGTTTCAATGGCCATGTTGGACCGCTTTGTTGTGAATTAAAATCTGTTCTTTTTGATAATGGTTTGACTCCGTACGTCTGGAACTACATCGCCGGCCTTGGTGGTCGCGATGTTACAATTGAAGACTTTCAGCAAATGGTTGAAAAACTTAGTGACAAAGCAAATAAAAACGAACCTATGAGTTATGAAATCGTAAATGTGAGGGAATAAATGGGTACTGCAGCGGAAGTATTAAAGGATTTCAAAGGCTTCAATATGAAGAACATACCCACCGAGGAATTGCTTTCACCAGGACACAGAGCCTGTCAGGGATGTGTGGAAATCCTCGGTCTTCGATTGGCCCTTAAGGCAATTGGCAAGGACGTTATTGTCGCTTCGGCAACGGGATGTATGGAAATTGTCACATCGCCCTTTCCTCAAACGGCATGGAGGGTTCCGTGGATACACGTTGCCTTTGAAAATGCGGCAGCTGTCATCAGCGGAGTAGAAGCAGCTTATAAGGCCCTAATACGGAAGGGAAAAATAGAAGACAAGAAGGTAGTGTTCCTGGCTTACGGCGGGGACGGAGGCACTGCAGATATCGGGCTTCAGGCATTAAGTGGTGCATTAGAGAGAGGACATGATTTTGTCTATCTTTGTCTTGATAATGAAGCGTACATGAATACGGGTATTCAGAGGTCATCATCTACACCTTACGGCGCCATGACAACTACGTCTCCACCAGGCAAAAAAAGCATAGGACAGTCAACATGGAAAAAGAATCTTCCCGCAATAGTTGCTGCTCACGGGATCCCCTATGTAGCTACCGCATCTCCAGCTTATCCAGTGGATCTCATGAACAAGGTCAAAAAAGCTGCTACCGTTCCAGGGCCAGCCTACGTGCATATTTATTCCACCTGTCCAACTGGCTGGAGACACGACTCCTCTATAGCAATAGAGGTAGCAAAAATGGCTGTTGCAACAAACGTTTTTCCGCTCTACGAGGTTATCGATGGGGAATGGAAGCTTTCCAGGAAAAATCCCAAACCGAAACCAGTAAGAGAATATTTGAAAATGCAAAGGCGTTTCAGACACTTAACCGATGATGAAATAGCCAAGATCCAGGCCAGGGTTGATGCAGAATGGAAAACCTTGCTTGAAAGGTGTGGAGAATCCCCGGAGGCGGCAAAAGACAAGGATGAATAGAAATCCGCCTAGATAACAAATTTTAGGGCACAGGAAATCTTTTTCTGTGCCCTTTTCATTTTTTAAAATCGCAGGTGTATAAACATGAAAAAAGAAGTAATTACGGGATGTCGAGCAGATTGCCCGGATGCTTGTTCCCTTGTTGCTACCTTTAAAAATGGTTCCTGGAAAATCAAAGGAAACCCCGTTCATCCGATTACCCAAGGTTTCTGCTGTAAGAAAGCGAGTTATTTTCTGAAACGCCATCTGGACAATTCTCGAATAACCACTCCCCTGTTAAAAAGGAACAACAAATGGATCTCCATCTCTCCATCGGAAGCTGCTGAAATATGCGCAGAAAAGATTCAAGCCCTTCGGGATACCCCAGAAAGAATATTGCACATTCAAGGACATGGAGTTCGAGGAATTTTCGTCGATTCGGTGCGCTATTTCTTTGATGCCCTGGGAACTGCAAAAACCAGAGGTTCCCTTTGTGATGATGCAGGAATAGAAGCATCTATCCTTGATTTTGGTGTCCTGGATCATAATGATATTACTGACATTGAGTATAGTAATTTCATTGTAAATTGGGGAAGGGATGTAAATAGAAGCTCCATCCACCTAGCATTTTTCCTAAAAAAGGCCAGAAAAAAAGGCGCAAGAGTGATAACTATATCACCTGGCGGATGTGATCTTAATGGTGTGTGCGACAAACACATCCTTATAAAACCAGGAACGGACCGGTTTCTTGCTGCTGCAACAATTAAAGAAATAATCAAGGAAAACAAAAATACACTAAAAAGAATTTATGAGTGCCCAAAGGGCCGTCAAATGCTAGCCACATTGCACAAATATAGCCTTGAAGAACTACTCGAAGCATCCCAAGTATCCTATTCCGATTTGTCAGAACTCGTTTCAATCTATTCTTCAAACCTATGTATTACTACGCTTATAGCCTGGGGCCTTCAGAGGTACCTTCATGGTGGCGAAAACGTTCGATGGATTAATGCACTTGCTTATCTTTCCGGACATGTTGGAAAGAAAGGAGAGGGCATTTATTTCAACATTTCCTCAAGACGATTTTTTTCTTACGAAGGTGTAACCTACCCGCCAGGTGGAAAGAAAGAGAGAAGAACTCTGTCCCTCCCACGATTAGGATCAGAATTATTAGCTGCAGACCCTCCAATCAGCATGATTTGGATAAATGGAACCAACATTGTCAATCAGGCACCTTCAACGAGAAGAATAGCGCAGGCTTTTGATTCCATACCCTTCGTTGTGGTAGTTGATGCCTTCATGACGGATACAGCTCAACATGCTGATCTATTCCTGCCATGTTCTTTAATGTGGGAAGAAGAAGACATAGTTGGCTCCGCTATGCACAATTACATCAACTTTTGTGCTCCTTTTCTGCAAAAACCAAAGGGTGTACTTTCTGATAGAGAATGGATAGAAAAAATAAATGCGTTACTTCTAAATCAGGTCGAATTGCCATCTAGAGATGAATGCTATCGGCGGGCATTCTCTTCCCCTTATCTAAATGGGGCATCACTGGAAAAACTAAAAGAGACAGGTTTTTTAAGGGCCAAGTATTCTCAAATAGTCTTTTCTGAGGGTAAAACAGCCCTTCCTCACGGAAAAATAAACCTCATAACCAGTCTTTCCCCACCTGCACAGGAAAACTCAGAATACCCTTTACAACTTTTAACTCTCATAAGACGTGATTATATTCACTCCCAGATTCTCCCATCTGATCATCCTGCCCCTGTAATCTATGTTTCCTCCGACTGTTATTACGTAAGAAATATAGAAGACGGGTCAACAGTCAACATTGTAACCCATCTTGGGAAGCTGGCAGCAAAATTAAAAAAACTTCCTCCGGGCAGCATACACCCGAGTGCTATTATTTATAGAAGGGATAACTGGGCATCCCTTGGAGGAGGAATAAACCAGATAATCGATGATTTAATCACAGATATTGGGGAGACTGCAGCCTATTATTCGCAAAACGCCCGATTGGAACCGGTTTAATACCAATACCTTCATCACCGGACCAGGCCACCTTAAAATAACGAGAAAGATAGCATTGGGCAGGGTTTTACTCACTTCATTTTGTGTCGCATCTATGCAATGGGAAAACAACCAGCCACTAATTCCTTCAGTTGTTAATAATTCTTTTCCTTCGTTTACAACGTTCCATTTAGTCATGTAGCAAGTTGCTATTTTACGCGCAGGAAAAACTCCTTCACAACCATAAAATCAATTCTTTAACTTTATTCCCGGTATTGTCACACCCTTCGGAGATTCTGCCACCTTTTTCAAGATGCATATTCACTACACAATTACTGCTTTCATTTTCTTTTCCACGCTTTTTGTTTTCGAATTCTGCACAGTCTAATCTACTCCCACCACTTTATAAGAATACTGCCCCAGGTGTAACCTGCCCCAAAAGCCGAAAGAACAAGGTAATCTCCCTTTTTAACCTTTTTATCCTCAACCAAAATATCATACAGGCACAAAGGAATCGTTGCTGCAGTTGTGTTTGCAAAGCGATCTATGTTTATAACCACTCTTTCCATGGGAATATTAACCCTGTCAGCACATGCTTTTATTATTCTTAGGTTTGCCTGGTGGGGAATTAAAAAGGTAATATCATCTCCTGTTAAACCATTTCTTTGCAGTACCGCCTCTGTTACTGAGGCCATTTCAGTTACTGCCACTTTAAAAACCTGGCGACCTTCCTGATAAACGAAATGTTCTCTGTTTTTCACAGTTTCAATGGTCGCTGGCTTACGGCTTCCACCGGCTTTCATATGAAGGTAAGGTTCCCCGGAACCATCACATCTTTGAATAAAATCAATAATACCATAGTCAGGTTCAGGACAGGGTTCCACAAGAGCGGCACCTGCTGCATCACCAAAAAGGACACATGTGTTTCGATCAGTATAGTCAATTATGGAACTCATGACATCGCTTCCGATAACAAGAACCTTTGAATATCTACCCGATTCAACAAATTGAGCCGCTGTAGTCAAGGCGAAAACAAAACCAGAACACCCGGCAGAAAGATCGAAGCCCCACGCTTTAGAAGCTCCCAAATCCCGTTGCACCAAGCATGCGGTCGATGGAAAAAACATATCCGGTGTTACGGTAGCTATGATGATTGCATCAATTTCAGTTGGGGAAACTTCTGCTCTTTCAAGACATTCCCTGGCTGCTCTTAAAGCCATGTATGAGTTTCCCAGACCAGGATCCAGTATGCGCCTTTCTTTTATGCCCGTTCTAGATACGATCCATTCATCGGTCGTTTCTACCATCCTTTCGAGTTCTTTGTTAGTGAGACGCCTCTCAGGAAGAAAGCGCCCCAGAGAACGAATATAAGCTTTTCTATTTGCTTTCATAATCTCACCATTTACATGACACCCTTGTAATAACCACCATCAATGTGTACAGAAACCCCCGTGATATATCCTGCTCTCTCAGATGCGAGGAATGCAACTAATGCGGCGAATTCTTCCGGGGTTCCAAGCCTACCCATAGGTATTTGTGCCTCCCACCGTTTGATTATTTCTTCCGGGGTCGTCCCTTCCTTCTCAGCGGTTACCTTTGCAAGATTCCTGACCCTATCGGTTAAAGTATAACCCGGACAAACATTATTAACCGTGACATTGTAAGGCGCCAATTCATTGGACAAGCTCTTAGCAAATCCAACCACACCCATTCTTATAGTATTGGAGAGAATCAGCCCATCAATCGGTTGTTTTACAGATACCGAAGTCATATTTATAATTCGTCCCCACCTTTTCTCCTTCATTACTGGCACAACCTCTCTGGTCATAACGATGGTACTCAAAAGATTTAATCTGAACCCAAAAGTCCATAATTCGTCATCAATTTCCAAAAAGGTTTTGGAAGGGGGGCCGCCAGCATTATTAACGAGTATATCAACTGTACCATAGTATTCTAAGGCTTTTTTTATGAAATTTCTTGCATCATCGGGATTACTAACGTCAGCAGGTATTCCTATGATTTCACAACCGGTTTTTTCTCTTATTTCTTCTACAGCTTTTGGAAGTTCAGGATCATCAAGGGCACATATAGCCAACCTGGCTCCCTCCTTACCAAGTTCTGTCGCCACAGCCTTTCCCAGTCCCTGACTTGCTCCCGCAACAAAAGCCACTTTGCCCTTTAGTCCAAGATCCATAATACTACCTCCTGTCTGTTATCTTCACAATTTATACAAGCTTTTCATCTCAGGTGAGTATTCTTTACTATTCTCTTGAACGTACACATAAAAGGGTGGATGAATTTTTAATTCCTGACCGGAATCTTTTCTGAATAACGCGTGAACCAACTTGGCCGATCCCCCAGGATAAGAATATATAACTCTCAACTCCTTCATCCTGAAGGAACACCTGGCAGCTTCAAGGATCATATCATCTAGCCTATCTGCCGTATAAATGAGCGCCAGTCGCCCTTTTGGTTTTAGAACAAAACGGGCTGCATTAAAAACATCAAAGATGGTTGCACGGATTTCATGACGAGCCACAGCCTTTTGAGGATTTGGATTAATTCGACCCGATTGAAGCTTACGATATGGCGGGTTACTAACCACGAGATCAAAGCTTGCTGGTTCAAGAACTTCAGAAATATCTTTCATATCGCAATGGAATACTTCCATCGAATCGTGAGCCTTATTAGCCTTTATATTTTGTTTAACCATCTCAACAAGAGACGATTGAATTTCTATTCCGGCAATGCTTACAGCTGGATTCCTTTTAATGAGAATTAAACCAACAATTCCGCAGCCACATCCGAGATCCAATATTCGTTCTCCCTCAAAAACTTTCGTGAGCCCAGCAAGCAAAACAGCATCTATGGCAAAGCGATAACCGTCTAATTCCTGATATATAATAAGCTCGCCATCAAATAGGGTATCACGGGTTACATTCATATTCGTCCATTTTATAAATAACAAGACCACTCAGAACCTTTGGGTAAAAGTAGGTAGATTTATGAGGCATAATCAGACAAGCAGAAGCAACACGGCGAACCTGGTCTATTCTCGTCGGATTAATAAAAAAAACACTTTTATACTTGCCATCAATAAAGCTGTCAAAAGCCTTTATTGTATCATGACAAAAATGGACAACTTTCTCGTCCTCAAGGAGTGCCTCAGGAAATTTATAAAGCTCTCGCAATATCAAATTGTCCAGAATAACAACATCAATGTCGAAAAATTCCTTTTCTACGCCCTTTTGCTTTAAATAATTTTCCACTTGCTCCTTTTTGGACACAAGCAAAAATATAGTATCTTTTCCCTGAATAATATGACCAAAGGCATTTACTCTCTGATTGCCCAGATATTCGAGACGCTTTTTAAATTCTGAAATGCCAACATCATTAAATGAATAGGAAAAGAGATCAAAAAAGTTGCGCGCCTCCGATAAGAAATTTTCAAAGTTTTCCACGGGAAATTCAACGAACATACGATGCGTTGGCAGAATAGTTAACCCGGGATGTTCCATGGCCGAAAGGTACATTAGGCAGTAATCGTATGGTTGTTTCCCATCGTATAACGAAACATTGGCTTTTCTCATTTCATTTCTAAAAGCTAGAGCCGTTTCGTATCTATGATGACCATCTGCAATAAAAATTTCTTTCTCCGTAAAAAAATTCATCACTACCTTTTGAACTTCGGGAGATGTGACTTTCCACAAATTATGTTCCATTTCGTAATCATCGGTAAAGCTTATTATTGGATTTGACTTTTTCGAAGCCTCAAAAATCTCTTCTACAATGCCCTCAGGGTCCGAATATAGGGCAAAAATGGGGCTAAGTTGAGCATTCGTGCTTCTCATTAAATTGAGCCTATCCTGCTTAACCCTAGAAAAAGTCTTTTCATGAGGATAAACACATCCACCACCTATATCTTCCAATCGCAGCAGTGTAATAAAGCCTTTACGAACATAGCTTCTAGGATCGGAGGGTTTCTTAAAATTCAACTCATAGTAATAAAAAGAGGGCCTATCATCTCTCAGAAAAATTCCTTTCTCAAGCCATTCATCAAATAACCTTGATGCTTGATAATAGCGATCTTTACCATCCACTCCTCTGGAGTTAGGTAAATCTATATGGACAAAGTTATATGGACTTCGAAAACGATACAACTTCAACAACTCTTCATCAATGACATCATAAGGAGGAGTTATCACATCCCGAAAATTGTCAATTTTCTGCGGATTGTACCTTATTCCCCTGAGCGGTCGTATGACAGCCATATGATATATCCTCTCATTTATCCTACGGATTATTTTGTGCGCGTCTTAGCTATCACAGGAAAAGCAAATAAGCAATATTGGAGTATAGAAACAAAAAAACCCGGGGAATCCCCCCGGGTCGTGGTTTTCAGATTTTTACAATCCTAGATTTTAGAACTTCCAAAGAAGTTGAGCACCAACTTCATAAAGGTCATCATCATCAGCATTGGTAGATATACCATCATCAGCAAACAGATATGCACCTACCAATCTAAGAGTCAAACCATCAACAATTTTTTGATCAATGTAAAGGTTAAGTTCATGTCCAATGCTGTCATCATAATCATTGGCTGCAGCATCAGCAAGGACATCATCATCGGTACCAATGTAGTAATAGTTAAAGGTAACTTTTGTAGTATCCAGGGCTTGCCATGCTACTCCAGCATGGATGGTCCAGAGATTTCTCGGATGGTCACCAGCATCATAATCGCCTCTGTTTGGTAGACCACCACTGAACCAGTCGTAACCATTTACGTTAACATCAAGGGTACCAACACCGGCAATCTCAGACCAATAGTAAGAACGACCATGTGGATAAGCAAAATCATCAGATGTCCAGAAACCTCCAAGGGTGAAAGTGAAAGCACCATAGTAGAAGTTAGCATCAGCAGCGACCATCCAGCCATCGTAATCTTCGTCTTCGTCCGTTCCAGCTATATCATAGCCACCAAGGTTTTTGATAAAGGTAAGCTTCAGGCCCAGCCAATCCATCTTGTAACCAAGAGAAAATCCAAGATCGACCAGGTCGTTGCTTTCTTTATCTACACTTGCAGGGTATGACCAATCCGTATCATGACCATACTGATAAAATACCACAGCAGAGGCATTAAAAGGACCATTAGCATATTTGAGTTCCAAGAACCAATCATCTACATTCTCTTCATGATCATCCCCTACAACACCGTCTGCATCACCTGTATCGGCATTCTGAGCAACGATGTAACCAGCACGTACTTTTACTGGATCAAATGCGGCCTGAAGGACCAAGGCAGAAGCATCATCCAAGAAAATCCAACCATCCATGATTCCAATTCCCTGGACACCGACTTTGGCACGAACAGGAGTGTTTGGAATATTGAAATCGAGATACACATTCTTCATTTCCAGGTTAACAGCGTCAGCACCAATGTCACCACCACCATGCCTACCAGGCATACCAGCATAGGCTTTTTCCAATCCCCAGAGAGTATCAGCTTCCCACTTAGTGACTAACTGGATATTTTCACTACCCACAAAATAAAAATACATCCTCAATCTCTGATCAATCCAGTTAGCCTGATCATCAAGATCATCATTGGCATCGTAAAGATTCTCATTTGCCTGGAGACGCCACCTATAAAAACCACCATACTTAAACTCAACTGCAAAGGTAGGTAAAGCAACTGCTACTACGGCGATTAGCGCCACCAAACTGATTAAATACTTGCGCATCGCTCTTTCCTCCTCTTTTTAATCTCTAAAAACTAAAACCTTCCTTTCCTTTTCCTCTTACAACCTTAAAAACCAACTTTCCCTTTTTGCTACTCCCCAAATACTACAAATTAAAAACTTTTTCCACCTCCTTTCAATACGTCCCACGCTTTAATCCTATTCTCTATAACGTCAAGAAAATAGTTTGCAAACTTCCGATTAACTTCTCATACATTATAGCCTTTTCCTATGTCAACTTAAAAATTGATGATGGTTAATAAATTGAATGTAACTAAATGAATTTTATAACTAAATCATTGCCAATAGATAGCTGCAACTTTTTTGCACAGTTTTCTCTGTTAGCAGAAATTTCCAGATGGCCATAACTTCCCCACAAAGCACAAACTGCACCATTGGGCACATTTCCGTAGGTTTTAACAATTGGATATCGATCCCCATTTAAAGTAATGTAGGAACATTTACTAAGCTTATAATCTTTCAATATGTTTGTTATCACATTACCAAATTTGTCAACATGGATTACCCGAGCCAAAAATCCATGCGGAGTAACTACAGGATTGACCCAATTTGCAATGATTGGATCAATTTTCGGTCCCACATCTTTTAAGGGTATTCCTCGAGCCAAATGAGCTGCAACGGGTGCAAAAATATCTCTACCATGAAAGGTAGAACTGACATTTTTAAGGAAAAGCTCTTTATTTTTTAATTCATGAGCTTCATAAGGAAACCTGGTCAAAATCCAGGAAAAAACCCCGTTATCTGGACCTACCAAATATCTCTTTCCGACATTTACAGCAATTCCTTTTCTGTCCGTACCAACACCAGGGTCAACAACTGTAAGAAAGATAGACCCTTCAGGGAAATAATCAAAAACTGTTTTTAAAATGTAAGAAGCAGATTCAATTTTAAAAGAAGAAACATCATGAGTTACGTCAATAAAACGTAAATCAGGATATATGCTTAAAGCAACTCCCTTCATTGCTGCCACATACCCGTCCCTAGTACCAAAATCTGTTAGTAAAACAATGAACGGTGTTGCCTTTTCTTTCACTATGAAGGTTCCCTTTCAGCTCTTATTAAAGCAGGCGTTTTCGGATCATACTCTTTTTTAAGTTGTAGAAGAATAATAGAAAAAATCACCAAAACTCCACCCAAGATTTGGAGAGGTTCCAGCTTCTCACCGAGAAAAAAGAAAGAAACAAAACCTGCCGTTATAGGCTCAAGCGTGGCAACTATACTGGCTCTCGTAGAACGAATAAGATTTATCCCCTCAAAATATAAACCAAAAGGTATCAAGGTGCCAAATAGAGCAATATACACAATCAAGAGCCACATAAAGGGTGTCTTGTGTCCTTGAAAACTTCGAAAGGGAGGATGTAAAGTATTCCAAAGAAGCGTGGCAAAAAGCAATGCATAGAAAAAAACCGTCCAAGGATGATATTTTCTCATGCCTCTCTCACCATGGACAGAATACCAGGCAAAAGATACAGCAGCCCCTAAACCGCCCAATATACCCATCTTATTCATAGCCAGTAGATCCAGGCTATAAGCACCAACGACCAGATAACAACCCATAATTGCCCCTGCTAGAGCTGTCAAAGTAAGACAACTAAGCCTTTCTCTTGCAAATAAAATGGAATAAAGGGCTATGAAAGCTGGAGCAAGATATTCCAATAAAATTGCTGCTGCCACTTTAATTTTGCTGATAGCATAAAAATAAGTAAATTGAACCATGCCCATACCCACAATGCCCAGCACTGCGAAATAAAAAATGTCGCTTGCTTCAATCTTTAAAAGGTGAGGTCTTCGTATAAGTAAAACAATGGCCAAAATTGGTGTGGACATGGTCAGTCGAAGTTGCACAACATCATATGGCGTAAGGCCATGTTGAAATAAGTATTTACCCGATGTACCGGAGACAGCCCAGAGTATCGCAGCAGTCATTACATAAAAATAACCCCTTGTAGGAATTGTATGTACAATTTTTTCAGCTGCCATAAGATTATTCCTTTTAACGCATAATTACTTTGTAAAACCTGCAACAAACAACAGAAAAGAACAAATACAGATCTTTAGCCCTAATTGCTTCGTTTTACAAACTATTTATAAAGATTAGCTTAAATGTTAACTAACCCATTTTCTAGATTTGCAACCTTTAATTTTCCCCCAAAAACCATACCAAATGGTTTCAGATCCTGCTTTATCTGAATCAAATGAAAAATTGCTTTTACATTTCGAAATCAATCGTCATTTTCGGCAGCAACATTCTTTATGGCCCCAAAATCTTTACATCATGACCAGCCAGTTGGAGAACTTCCAATGCTCTAGACAAATTCTCCTTCTTAATCATCAAATAATCTGTGTCATAAGTAGAAATAGCCAAAACACTGACGTTGGCTTGAGTAAGGGGCTTTACAAGCGATAACAATATACCGGTTTGAGAAAACTTTAGAGGCCCTTCTATCTTCATGACATGCCAATTCTTATCTGCATGAATGTATGGTGGAATATATTTTACGCCACACACAATTGACAACTCTTCAGGGGTCCTCGTAACGGAGTAAAAACTACCTGACAGGGCCCAATCCGGAATTCGGTTAAAAGCCTCTAAACGGCATACACAAAACTCCTCAGGCAAAAGAGAAATCTCCAATTTAGAAAACCTCCCTGAGATAAAGGTCAAACCATTTTGGCTCCCTGACGATAACTTCCGAGGTATTTAAATACTTCCGTTTTCTTTCTCAACTCGTCAACCACCCATTTGTTTTCATCAAGGTCCAAATCAATTTCCAAATCCACATAAAAAAGATATTCCCAGGGTCTTCCATGCATCGGTCGGGATTCAAGTTTGACCATATTTATTCCACCTTCGGCAAAAATTTTTAATACTTCGTAGAGAGCACCTGGCTTATTACTAACAGAAAAAACCATAGAAGACTTGTCTTTAGGTCCGTTTTGTAAACTTTCTCGGGATATGATCACAAAACGAGTAAAGTTCTGGGGATGAGTTTCTATACCCTCTTTAATGACTGCCATCCCAAACAGCTTCGCTGCTTCCGAACTAGCAATCGCTGCACTTGTTAAATTCCCTTCCCTTTGAACTCTTGCTACCGCTGTTGCTGTATCTTTACAGGCAACCAAATCCCATCCTGGATGTTCGCTTAAAAACTCTGAACACTGCTCAAAAACTTGAGGATGAGAATAAACAGTTTTTAATTTGTCCAAGACGGCTCCTTCAATACCAACCAAATTGTGAACAATCCTCAAAGTAAGCTCGCCCACAATAAAAAGATCATAGAGCATCAAAAGATCATAATTCGTATGAATACTCCCACTCAAAGAATTTTCCAGAGGGACCACTCCCCATTTAGCCTCTCCCCGGGCAACATATTCGAAAACATCCTTGAAGGAAGTAACATTTTTCAAAGGCAAGTCTTCACCGAAATACTGAATGGCTGCCTTATAACTGAAAGAACCAGGAACCCCAGCATAGGCAACAGCCACCTCATCCACCTTTAAATCTTTTACATACGCAGCCTTCGCAAGGTAATCATAATCTAATTGTTTCCCGACCACAGGGGCAATTACATGGAGTTCCCTCATAAGTTGCTCAAATTGTTCAGGATATAAGCTCTGAGGACCATCAGACAAAGCCTTTTCAGGTTCCGTATGTACTTCCACCATTATGCCATCCGCTCCGGCTGCAACAGCTGCTCGCGCCATCGGCAACACCTTTTCCCTGATCCCAGTAGCATGGCTGGGATCCACTATAATCGGGAGATGTGTTAGCTTCTTAACAACCGGTACTGCAGTGAGATCTAAAGTGTTTCTGGTGTACCTTTCGAAGGTTCTAATACCTCTTTCGCAAAGTATCACCTGGTCATTGCCCTCAGACAAAATGTATTCTGCTGCCATCAACCACTCTTCAATGGTTGCAGATAAACCTCTTTTCAGAAGAACCGGTTTCCCTAGCCTTCCGACACATCTTAAAAGTTCGAAATTTTGCATATTACGCGCACCAACTTGTACTACATCCACATATTTCATCATGAGATCTGCCTGAGCAGGGGAGGTAATTTCCGTAACAACACCCATGCCGGTTTCATCTCTGACCTCTGCCAGAATTTTTAGTCCCTCTTCCCCAAGTCCTTGAAAGGAATAAGGTGACGTCCTAGGTTTAAAAGCTCCTCCTCGGAACAACAGAGCCCCACAGCTCTTGACTTTACGGGCAATCTCCAAAGTTCTATCCCGAGTCTCCACACTACAAGGGCCAGCTATAACCACAAGCCGATCACCACCAATGACCACATTACCAACTTGAATTTTGGTAGGCTCAGGGTGAAGATCGCGGCTAACCAATTTATAAGGTTTACTCACAGGAATAACCTTGGATACCCCGGGAAGGGTTTCAAAATAACGCATATCTTGTTTAATCTGGCCTACGACTCCCAGTATGAGTTCGTCCACACCCTGAATTTCCTTCACTATGTAGCCATAATCCCTTAGCTTCTTCTTGAGAACGTCGATTTCACTTTTACTGACATTTTTATTCAGTACCAAAATCATGATGCACCTCCTGGAAATAAAAAACCCCGAGGAGCTATCCTCGGGGTTTTATGTACTTATCCCACCCCGGGAGGATGCGGATCCACCCGGGGCGAACTAATGTTCTACATCCCGGGTGGTGATATAAAAAAGCTAAAGTAAAAAAGAGAAATAACCGTCACCTTAGTTTTCCTCCCAAACAGTGGAATACACGCTTTTAGTTAGTAATTTTTATAGAATTCAAAGTCAATAAAAATTGTAGTTTTGCATCAACAAAATATGGAGAAGGGTTGAACCCTTCCCCACTTAGGACCATTTACTGGACAATTCTAAGATTTTTAGGTGGTTCGGGCTTAGCCGGTGTTGTTACAGCAGAAGAGGACTCTAAAGCTCCAATATCTACGCCGTTTCCTTGAGGTACAGTGTTTCCCGACAAATCCCTTGTCTGCCCCATATTAATACCCTTGTCTATTGCCGGTGATGTTGACTTCAAAGCCAAATCACTTACCTGCGATGGTGTAGTTCCCTGCAAAGAAACAAACTGAGGATCTCCAACAATATCATCGCCTCCGCCTGCTGCAAGCTGATTCCAGGAGGAAATATCCCTGCCCGTCTTTCCATCCCAGAAATAAATTATGTCGCCCGCCGTGTGGTAGAGAAGGTTGTGGCCAATCGTCTGAGGATTGGATGTTGCTGGACTATAAAGTGCTATTGCCGGAGTTGACGGTCTCGTAGCGACTAAAATGTTGTTAACAACTGTTACATTTTTAACATGATTTACGTTATTGGGTACATCGCTTGCCAAATAAAGCTCGGCCTTGAACGGATGGGTTCCTCCTGGATCAACCATATTGCCAATCAAGGTATTATTGTAAACCTTGCTATTAGAACTATCATAGATACTAATACCAGCACCATCATTTTCAAAGCATATATTGTAATACACTTCATTGTAATCACACCATTGATCTAGCTGAATGCCGTTTCCATCAGGTCCGTTAGATTCTTTATTTTGGAAAGAGACATTGTATCGTATTATGTTGTAGTCACCTGAATTGTCCTGAGCACTCCTGGAATATATGTGAATACCACTCGTTCCAGGAGAAGCAGAACCGTTTTGGTAAACCACATTTCCTTCGATGATGTAATAATTGCCCATGATTTCTATTCCGTGATGACCGTTTCCATAAACAGTATTGGAAGAAATTATGGTTTCCGTGCCAGAGCTACAATTGACAAGGTCTACTGCGACACCATGGGTCGAGTTGTTATAAATCTGGTTCCCAACAATTAGATTGCTGCAACCTGCTTGTTCTCCGAACCAGATACCTAAGGAGTTGTCATGAACAGAACAGTTTGAAACAGTAATATGATTACTACCGTCTTTAATGATTATCCCAGCATACTGACTCTTTGTAACTGTAAGGTTGCTTATTTCAACGTACTCGGACTTCACTACCAGGATTGAGTTCTCAATGACAGGAGTTTCTCCTGGCACAGATGTAATTTTTACTGTAGCTGCTGAAGTGCCTTTTACTGCAATTACAAAAGGCTCTTGATAAACACCTTCGCTGCCTTTTAACTGCACTACATCTCCAGGTTTAATTTGAGACCAATCGATATTGCTTAAACCCGAAATTTCGTTCTGACCAGCCGCAGGTTTTCCTGACGGATGCACGATCCAGGTTGTGGCACCAGCTACAGTTGATATTAACTTACCAGAAACAGATGAACTACCTCCACTCAATAAAGTTGTGGCACTAGCTACAGTTGAAATTAATAACACCGCAATTGTTCCAATAAGAGTTATTATATGCTGTCCTTTCTTCATGATATCACCTCTCTGTATTCTTTACCAATTTATTCTCAAGCTTGCAGGATCATGATCAACCCACCACACATTCTGGGCAAAAACCTGCTCTCCAAGAACCAACACATCTACAACTTCTTCGATATGGTAGGTTTCAAAATCAGCAGATTGTTCCTCTTGTAAAAGAAGCTGAAAGTCCCCAAGGGAGCACCACGAGGAGTTAACAACAGCAGAACCTACAGCATAAGGAATACCTGCAATGTTACCATAACCCGAGCTATTCCATATGGCAACATAGCCAATTATCTCTACCCCATGTGCATTTTTATTAGCCTCTTCATGGAACATTGCTGCCTCAAATCCCGAAGTGCTCACATACCTGGCCCTGACCAAAACCGGTTGACTATCAAAGCTTGTTTGAACTGTCAAAAATACCTTAGGAGGAGATGGAAATTCACTATAGAAGGGTACGTATTGCCAGTTCCCATTACCAGATAAGGAAAAGGTTCCAACTTCCCAGATACTACCATCATCCAGTTCATATCTTCCTTCATCCATTACAAGATAAGCAGCACTCTCTTTTTTAAGCCTTCCGTCAAGTTTGCGCCTTCCATCAAGATAATTCCATTCCTGAAAACGTATATCAAAGGTATCTGCGCCAATACCGTTGATTCTTACGATTCCAGGTTGAGAGTTTTTGTATGTTGGAGGACCAACAATTACTACAGGGTGAGTAAAAGCCTCTGGCAATTGTACTGTTGTCCATTCATTATTAAAATCTGCATAATTAGTAACCAATTGAGCCGTGTTTGTTACTGTGACATTTTTTCGCAAAGGATCAGTACCTTGAAGGATCTCATCATAATCGGAAATTCCATCCCCATCAGTGTCAGGATTGTTTGGATCTGTACCGTATAGGTTGACCTCATCATAATCGGAAATTCCGTCATTATCAGTATCAACCTTTGTTACCGATACCACCAATTCATTTGAAAACTCACTTTCACTTCCACCATTTACATAAGAAGTCACTGCCACATAATACACACTTCCTTCCTGCAGACCTGAAAGTGTGTAGGTCGTCGCGTCCCCAACATCAATAACCTGTTGATAATTCCCACTGGATGTTCCATAGTAGATTTTGTATCCATCCACATTCGCAACTGGATCCCAGGCAATAGTAATCTGGGCTGCCATTATGGCACTTGCCCAGAAAACAACTCCCATCAAACACAGGCTCAAGGATAAAGTGCGAAAAAGTTTTTTCCCTCTCATGTTTGCACCTCCTAGGTTTTATCCGAGCGGAGGCGCAAACTACGGCGAGACTCTGGGGCCACCTGGCAGCCCTGCTACCATATCCCCCACGTGTTGGGAAACTTAGGCCAGCAGCTTTGCGCCCCGCTCTTTCAAGCGGTTTGCCCTTTTCAGGCAGCCTCCCTACAAGGCAGGAAGACTTTCACCACTGTATTAGTTCAACAAATGTGCCAACCATTTAACTGTCAGATTTTTTAAAAATTCTTGAAAAATCAAAATGTTATATATGCTTTAAAGATTATGTTTGTTCCAATTAGCTTACAATTACACACAATAGAATGTAACACCAATTACAACCTTGTAATTAATGTAATATAGACCACGAAATAAATTAGACTACGCCAGCGTTTTTCCCGCGAAGTTTCCACAACTTAAGATCTCATAAAAGCATGTGTGCAAATTGGCACAACTATTGCTGCTAAGAATGAAAAAGGCCAACACTTTGTTGGGTAATTGTTTACAATGCTCCTATTGATTTTGTGGGTTGGTTATTTTTGGGAGTAAAACCATGAAAAAGATAAGAATGAATATTCCTTATATAGAACTCTCAATGGCTGTTGAGCCAAATACAACCGTTGAAAAAAGCATCCTAACGCCTTTCGGCGTTGTGGAAATAACCGTAGAAAAAGTTAAAAAAAGAACAACGGATGACAACCTCTATGAAATTCGCATAGATGGAGATACTGATAAGTGGATTTATGATGAAAAATTACATGAAGAGTTTAAGGAATCATTAATAAACTTTCTGAAATGTCTAGTGTTAGACGATATATGCAAACTTGTTGATAAGCCCGGTAAAGCAAAACTCATTATGAAATTTAAGCAGTCCGAAATTCTAATAAAGGCCTTCATGGGCTAAGTTATCCTTTATATTTTCTCCAGCCTGGATATGTAATGCCATATTTTCTAATCTTGTAATTTAGCATTCTAGGGCTAAGCCCGAGTAACTCAGCCGCTTTTTTTTGAACCCAATGAGACTTTTTAAGCGCTTCAATAATCCTGTCTTTCTCAGAACTATAACCTTGTACTACTGCTGATAATTGTTCAAATTCTGGTAAAAAAATATTTTCTCTATGTACAATGGTTCCCTCTTCCAAAATTACCGCTCTTTCTATTACATTAGCAAGCTGTCTCACATTTCCCGGCCAATGATAAGCCCTAAACATATCTATAATTCCGGCTTCAAAATCCGTAATTCTTTTCCGCAACTGGACGCATTTAACTTTTAAAAAATAGTAAGATAACGGCTCAATGCACTCAATTCTATTTCTTAGAGGTGGAATTTCTACTCTGAGGATATTTAATCTATAATACAAATCCTCACGAAATTCTCCCCTCTTTACCATTTTTTCAAGATCTCTATTTGTGGCAGCAATAATCCGCACATCAACAGTTATAGTTGTGTTCGAACCGATCCTTTCAAATTTCTTTTCCTCAAGAAACCTCAACAATTTAGCCTGAATACTCAAAGGCAGTTCACCTATTTCATCCAAAAAAACCGTACCTCCCCGAGCTTGCTCTAAACGTCCTACCCGGGTCTTTGTAGCACCCGTAAAAGCCCCCCTTTCGTGACCAAAAAGTTCACTCTCAAGCAGGAGTTCAGGTATATTGGCACAGTTGATTTTAACAAAAGGCCTTTTGCGACGATCACTGTTAAAGTGAATAGCCCCTGATAGAAAACTTTTTCCGGTTCCCGTTTCACCGGTCATCAGAATTGTTGAGTCAACTTTAGAAAATTTCTTTAAAACTTCTATTACAGACTTCATAGCCGGAGATTCAGCAATAATTTCGTCGAACTTGTATATGATATCCTGTTTGCGCCTGAGATAGTCTATCTCATCCCTAAAAGCCTGATGTTCCAAAGCATTATTTACAGCGAGTCTTATTTTTTCAGCAGTGCACGGATATAAAACAAAATCAAAAGCACCATTTTTGACAGCTTTCACCACCAATGAAGGTTCGGACAAACGACTTATGACAATTACCGGAACAAAAGAACTGGTCATTTTAAGTTTTTTTAGAGTATCAATTGAAGTTCCCTCACTTATACAATAAAAAATCAAGTCGAAAGAAGCCTTGGACAATTTATCAATTTCTCCTTCCTCATCCCGTACTACGGTTACTGTGTAATCCCCTCCCAGCACCCTGGTCAAAAAGGCACTAATTTCCTTGTCATCGGCAAACACCAATATATTATTGTTCACTATCTTAAACCTTTTTCTCTTGTTATCCTCAAAACACAAATAGCTTGTTGATAGCCCAAAAAACCCTAAGAAGAAATGGATTTATAGACACGATCCAAAATTCCGTTTATGAAGGCTTTGGAATCCTTATCCCCAAATGACTTTGCAAGCTCAACAGCTTCATCAATGGAAACAAAAGGGTGGATATCTTTGCAATACAACATTTCATAAACAGCTAATCTAAGAATATTCCGATCTACATAAGACATCCTATGCACTTTCCAATTATCCGCCGCTTCCTGAATTTTTTTATCTATTTCCTCCATATATTTATAGGTTCCTTTAACCAGATCTTCCATAAATAACCGGTCAATTTTCGAATTATTAATCCTATCTTCTAAAAGCTCCAGAGCAGTATCGACATCCAAATTCCTCAAATCAAGCTGGTACAATACCTGAAGGGCAACCGCTCTTGCGCCTCGCCTACCTTTAAACAATCTATTAGCTTGATTCATGGGATACACTAATTTCTTTCAATAGATTTGCCATTTCCACTGCAGCAAGAGCTGCCTCCCAACCTTTGTTCCCGGCCTTAGAACCAGCTCTTTCAATCGCCTGCTCTAAAGTATCCGTTGTAAGAATACCAAAGGTAACAGGCACTCCTGTTTCCAAACCTACTGTAGCGATACCCTTTGAAACCTCATTGGCAACATAATCAAAATGTGGTGTTGCACCCCTGATAACAGCTCCTAGACAAATGACGGCATCAAATTTTTTGGAGGAGGCTAATTTTTTTGCAATTAAAGGAATTTCAAAGGCTCCAGGCACTTTAAAAACGCTTATGTCCTCTATCTCTGCGCCACTTCTAACCAAAGCATCTATTGCCCCACCAAGCAGCTTATCACTTATAAAATCATTAAAACGACTAACAACAACGCCAAATTTTAATCCCCTAGCTAGAAGCTTTCCCTCTGTAACTTTCATAACACCCCATCCTTATTCCTTACCAGTCTAAGTAAATGTCCCATTTTGCTGCACTTGGTACGAAGGTATTCTATGTTGCACTCATTTGGAGGCACCTCAATAGGAACCCGTTCAGTAATGGTTATCCCGTATCCTTGAAGACCTACTATTTTTTTCGGATTATTTGTCATCAATCGCATTTTTCGCACACCAAGGTCTACCAGTATTTGCGCTCCAATGCCATAATCACGCAAGTCTTCCTTAAAACCAAGAGCTTCGTTTGCCTCTACAGTATCATAACCATTTTCCTGAAGTTTGTATGCCTTTATTTTGTTTAACAAACCGATCCCACGTCCCTCATGGTTTCTCATATAAAGGAGTATCCCACAGCCCTCTTTATCAATTTGTTTAAGAGCTGCCCGAAGCTGGTCTCCACAATCACACCTTAAAGATCCAAACACATCACCAGTTAAACATTCAGAATGGACCCTTACCAAAACCTCTTTTTCCGGGTCAACTTCTCCTTTTACTAAAGCAATGTGGACGTAATCATCAATGTCATTTGTATAAGCAATCATGCGAAATTCACCTGCAAAAGACGTAGGAAGTTTTGCCTCTGCAGCCCTATGTACAAAGCTTTCATGCTGCATCCTATATTTGATTATATCGGCAACCGTTATGATTTTGAGGCCGTGCTCTTCAGCAAATATTTCCAGGTCAGGCATTCTGGCCATAGTACCGTCATCTTTCATAATTTCACAAATAACAGCCGCAGGCTTAAGGCCAGCAAGTCGAGCGAGGTCAACAGAACCTTCTGTCTGACCAGTTCTCACCAAAACCCCACCCTTACGGGCCCTCAATGGAAAAACATGGCCAGGACTAACCAGGTCTTCGGGCTTGGCATCATCTGCAACCGCCGTAAGAATGGTATGTGCTCTATCTGCAGCACTTATCCCAGTGGTTACTCCGTGCCTTGCCTCTATAGACACCGTAAAAGCTGTGCCAAACTTAGAAGCATTGTTGGTAACCATCATGGGAAGCTTAAGTCTATCGACTATTTCCGGTGCAAGTGCTAAACAAATCAAACCCCTACCGTATTTTGCCATGAAGTTGATTGCTTCAGGGGTAACCTTTTCAGCAGCTATACACAAGTCTCCTTCATTTTCCCTGTCTTCATCATCCACTAAAATTATCATTTTCCCTTGACGAATATCATCCAGTGCTTCAGGAATTGTGGCAATGGCCATCTTCTATTCTCCTCCAACGGTATTTTTCCGTACTAGCAAGTTGAAAAACAAATTATATCATCGGAATACAAGTGTCTCAATTGGCTTTTTTACAAGTTTAAAAAATATTAAAAAATTTGATGTATGGAAATTCCAAAGGCTTCTGTTGAAAGGACAATACAAAAAGATTATAGTTCTGCGACAAAGCTAGTGTAATTTATAGCGAGGAAAGGATATGACACAGGCAACAAGGTTTCCAGATCCTGAAGAGCTGGAAAGAGAACTGAACGATTATTTAAAGAAGAAGTACGGCGTTAGGATAAGAGTTATGTCTCCGATGCAAATGTCTTTCAAAAACGAGGACGAATCGTCCGGCAAAAAAGCCTCGGGGGTTCGCAAAATCAGGTTCGATTTAAAACCGGAAGAGCTTGAAAACTATCTAAATCAATATGTTATAAAACAGGATAAGGCCAAAGCGATACTAGCTACGAAGATCTGCACTCACTATAACCGCATAAGATTTCAGAAAGAAAGAGAAAGGTTTGGCAAGGAACATACTGTAGGACGGATAAAAAATAATATCCTTCTGATTGGTCCCACAGGAGTTGGTAAAACCTACCTGGTGAAGCTTATAGCTGAAAAGCTTAACGTTCCTTTCGTAAAAGGAGATGCTACTAAATTCAGTGAAACAGGTTATGTAGGTGGAGATGTAGAAGATTTAGTAAGGGATCTCGTGACCGTTGCCGATGATGATATAGAACTGGCCGAATACGGTATTATTTATATAGATGAAATAGATAAGATCGCCTCCTCCAGAAACATATTGGGACCCGATGTTTCACGAACGGGGGTACAAAGAGCTCTTCTTAAGCCGCTGGAAGAAACGGAAGTTGATATAAGAGTTCCCCATGATCCCATTTCTCAGCTTCAGGCAATAGAACATTACCGACGAACAGGTAAAAGAGAGAAACGCACAATTAATACGAAAAATATTCTTTTTGTTATGAGCGGTGCATTCCCTGAACTCACGGAAATTGTGAAAAACAGATTGAAAAAACAGGGTATAGGTTTTGGCGCTCAGATTTATAGCAAAAACACAGATTTGAATTTCTTACAGTATGTGACAGCGGAAGATCTCGTGGAATATGGTTTTGAAAGAGAATTTATTGGACGAGTTCCCATTATAGCCGTTCTTGAACCCCTAAGCGAACAAGACCTCTATGAAATTCTCAAAAACCCAAATAATCCCATAATTTCGGGAAAGAAAGAAGATTTTAGATGTTATGGCATCGATATTGTTTTTGATGACGAAGCTCTAAAGAAAATAGCCAAAATGGCTTATAGGGAAGGAACAGGAGCAAGGGCTCTAATAAGCGTAATTGAAAAGGTTTTGTTACCCTTTGAAAAAACCCTCCCATCCACTCGCGTAAAACACTTCGCTGTAACGGGTGAGGTGGTTGAAAATCCGGAACAGGTTTTAAAACAAATTCTTCAAAATCCTGACAATCCGGAAATCATCAGGCAATATGAAAAAGTCAGAGCAAAGGAATGCATTGAAATACTTAATAGATCCGAAAACAAAGTGAACCTTTACAGAAAAAAATACCCCCTTATCTTCACAGACCCCAGAATTGGACTTGTGGTGGACTTTCATATGAGAACGGGGGTACCTATAGAAAAAATATTCGATGAGGTAGTCTTATTGTACAATCAAATACGAATCTTTGAATCAGATTTTTATGAAAAACATGGATTCAAAATCGTTTTTGAAGATGAAGCGATTGATGAAATCATTATTCGGGCCCTTGAAGGTGACACTACAGCGGCTGTGGTGTGCCGAGAAATATCCAGAGATTATGATTATGCCTTTAAGCTTATAGCCGACAGATCAGGACAAATGCAGTTTGTTCTCCCAAGGGATGCCGTAACAAGGCCTGGTGAGTATATGGATGAACTGGTAAGGAAAACCTACGAAAGATATCCCATAAATGAGGATGAATAATAAATGATTGGAATTTCAAAGCTTTACTGTGGAACTGTAGAGCCATCAGATGCACTGAGATATGGAAGAAAAAGTCAAAAGCTACCATCCCACTTGCTCCAATTTTCTGAAGATAAGAAACCTGTTGTAGTCTGGAATGTTACCAAGAAATGTAATTTAAAGTGTGTTCATTGTTACGCCCATGCCGACTCTGTAGGAACCGATGATGAACTAACAACAATTGAAGGGAAAAGGTTGATTGATGATTTAGCTGAGTTTGGTTCACCAGTTATACTTTTTTCCGGCGGCGAACCACTAATGCGGCCAGACCTCACAGAGCTAGCAGGATATGCTGTGGAAAAGGGTATGAGAACGGTAATATCAACGAATGGAACCCTCATTACTCATAAAGTTGCAAATGAATTAAAACAAATCGGTCTCTCCTATGTTGGTATCAGCCTGGATGGTATGGAGGAAGTAAACGATAGATTTCGGGGAATAAAGGGTGCCTTCAGACGAGCACTAGAAGGAGTTGAAGCCTGCCAGGAAGCTGGTATTAAAGTAGGGCTTCGATTTACTATTAACAAACTAAACGCAAAAGAAATTCCTTCCATCTTTGATCTCCTGGAAGAAAAGAATATTCCGAGAGTTTGTTTTTACCACTTAGTATATGCAGGAAGGGGCACCAAGCTAGTAGAAGAAGACTTATCTCATGAGGAAACACGAAAAGTAGTGGATCTGATAATTGACAGAACGGCTGATATGCACCGTCGAGGTATCACAAAGGAAGTATTGACGGTAGACAATCATGCCGATGGCCCCTACCTATATTTGAGGCTTTTAAGAGAAGAGTCCCCCAGGGCCGAACAGGTATTGGAACTACTCAAAATGAACGAAGGCAATAGCTCGGGGAGAGGAATAGGTTGCGTCAGTTGGGACGGATCAGTTCACGCTGATCAGTTCTGGAGACACTATTCCTTTGGAAATGTAAGAGAAAGACCATTTAGTGCTATATGGACTGACTTGTCCGACCCGCTTATGCGAAAGCTTAAGGAAAAGAAGAAATATGTCAAAGGAAGATGTTCAAAGTGCAGATGGCTTGATATTTGCGCTGGGAATTTCAGGGTAAGAGCAGAGGCTGTTACCGGTGATTTGTGGGCACCAGATCCAGCATGCTATTTAACCGACGAAGAAATAGGCATTCAGGAGAAATAACATGAACTTTCCCAAGTATAGGCCTAGGCGCTTAAGAAAAAACGAAAACTTTCGTAGAATGATTCGAGAAACTAATCTTTCCATCGATGACCTTATCTATCCCCTTTTCGTGACTGAAGGACACGACGTTAAATCGCCAGTGAGATCCATGCCAAATGTTTACCAGTTTTCCGTTGATACACTACTGAAAGAAATAGCCGAAGTGGTCAACCTAAAAATACCTGCCATAATTCTTTTCGGGATACCCTCTAAAAAGGATGATAGAGGTAGTGAAGCCTACGCTCAATCTGGTGTCATACAGGAAGCAATAAAAGCTATTAAAGATGTCCATCCCGAATTAATTGTCATTACCGATGTCTGCTTATGTGAATACACCAGTCATGGTCATTGCGGAATAATAAAAGACGGCACAGTAGACAATGACGCTACGCTAGAAATATTGGCGAGGGTGGCTTTGTCCCATGCAAGAGCCGGAGCAGACATGGTGGCACCATCTGATATGATGGACGGGCGGGTTAAAGCCATCAGAGAAGCATTGGATTCCAATGGATATTCTCAGATTCCTATTATGGCTTACTCTGCCAAATATTGTTCGTCCTTTTATGGACCATTCAGGGAAGCAGCAGACTCAGCACCTAAATTTGGCGACAGGCGATCTTATCAAATGGACCCACCCAATGTTAGAGAAGCCATCCGGGAAGTTAGCTTGGACGTGGAAGAAGGAGCAGACATTGTAATGGTTAAACCGGCCTTGGCTTATCTTGATGTAATAAGGGTTATAAGGGACCATTTTGACTATCCTATCGCAGCGTACAACGTAAGTGGTGAATATTCCATGATAAAAGCTGCAGGTATGCAGGGCTGGATTGACGAAAAAAAGGTGGTCTTGGAAGTATTAACCTCCATCAAAAGAGCAGGTGCAGACATCATTTTAACCTATTTTGCCAAAGACGTGGCCAAATGGTTAGCGGATTAAAGAAACAACTTCGTTAACAAAATTAAAATGACAAAGAGCATGTTAAAAAGTGAATTGAGAATAGTTGCATGGGAAGTTACAAGAACCTGCAATCTTTCCTGCATCCATTGTAGAGCTGCCTCAATAGACAAGCCCTATGAAGGCGAACTCTCGACCAACGAGGCTTTTAACCTGCTAGACGAAATATCTAAAATAGCAAAGCCAATCATAATCCTTACAGGGGGAGAGCCTTTACTTAGACAAGATGTTTTCGACATTGCATCCTATGGTTCCTCACTGGGATTTCGCATGACAATGGCAGTAAATGGCACCCTTCTTACAGAAGATATTACCCGAAAAATGAAAGAAGCAGGTATTCAGCGGGTTAGTATAAGTATAGACGGAGCAACATCATCAACACATGATTCATTTCGGCAGGTTCCTGGGGCTTTTGATGGAGCCCTACGAGGCATAAAAGAGCTAAAAAAAGCAGGAATACCTTTTCAAATAAACACCACAATAACTGACCATAATTTAGGTGAAATACAGGCCATTCATGATTTAGCCATATCTTTGGAGGCCGTGGCTCATCATATATTCCTGCTAGTTCCAGCAGGTAGAGGAAAAGACATTTCAGACCATTCTATTTCAGCCAAAGCTTATGAGGAAACACTAAGCTGGTTTTATGATCAGAGAGATCGTTCACCCCTGCAGCTTAAAGCAACCTGCGCCCCTCAGTACTACAGAATTATCCGGCAGAAAGCCCGACGAGAAGGTAAGCAAATCACCTTTGCCACCCACGGATTAGACGCTGTAACAAGGGGGTGTCTCGGAGGTATCAGTTTCTGTTTTATATCCCATGTTGGCGACGTACAACCTTGCGGTTATCTCGAAGTAAAATGCGGGAACATAAGAGAAACACCCTTTGCTGAAATATGGCAGACATCCAGTGTATTTAGACAGCTAAGAGATGTTTCCCTATACAAAGGTAAATGTGGTCGATGTGAATATATTCGGGTATGTGGAGGATGCAGGGCCAGGGCCTACGAAGCTACCGGAGATTATCTTTCAGAAGAACCTCTTTGCATCTATGAACCAAAAAAATAGAGCAGCAACCAACCCGCCACCAATGCAGACTGGTTGCTGCTTTTTCTATCATATCTATAAGTTGCGAATGGCTATCAAGCAGCCGATTTCGCTTCAGGAGGAATAACAACAACCTTGAGGTCATCATTTTCAATTTCAACCCTCAAGGTAGAACCCTCCAAAACATCTCCAGAAATAAGCGCTCTAGCTATCTTGGTTTCTAAATTACGCTGAATGTATCTTCTTAGAGGTCGAGCCCCAAAAACTGGATCATATCCTGATCTAGCTATAAACTCTCTGGCTGCTTCTGTTAACTCAATTCGTATTCGCCTTTCTTCAAGTCGTTTTGCAATATCCCGGATCATCAGATCAACGATTTGTTTTATTTCATCAAGAGTAAGAGGCTTAAAGAGAACTATTTCGTCAACCCTGTTCAGAAACTCTGGTCTGAACTGGCGTCTTAGCTCAGCCATGACTTGATCGCGAACATCCGGCCTTATCTCGCCTCGGCTGTCTACCCCTTCGAGAAGATAAGAAGAACCTATGTTGCTGGTCATTATTATAATTGTGTTTTTGAAATCCACCGTTCTTCCATGACTGTCCGTTAACCTACCGTCATCCATTATCTGAAGCAATATATTGAACACATCTGGATGAGCTTTTTCAATTTCGTCAAAAAGTATAACCGAATAGGGTTTTCGCCTCACCGCTTCTGTAAGCTGACCGCCTTCTTCATATCCCACATATCCAGGCGGCGCTCCAATTAGACGAGAAACTGCATGTTTTTCCATGTATTCCGTCATGTCAATTCGTATCATATTTTCTTCAGTATCAAAAAGGGCTTCAGCAAGAGTTTTAGCCAGTTCAGTCTTTCCGACCCCAGTAGGACCCAGAAAGATGAAAGAACCTATAGGTCTCTTCGGATCTTTAATACCAGCTCTGGCACGGATCACAGCATCCACAACAAGCTGAACAGCCTCATCCTGCCCTACCACTCTTTTATGAAGAATCTCATCCAACTTCAGTAGCTTTTCCCGCTCGCTTTCTATAAGCTTGGACACTGGAATTCCCGTCCATCTCGAAACAATTTCTGCAATTTCCTCCTCAGTAACTTCTTCCCTCAAAAGTTTCTTACCACCCTGTATCTCGGCCAGTTTTCTTTCCGCTTCCTGAAGCTTTGCCTGAAGCTCTGGAAGCCGCCCATGCTTTAATTCAGCCACTTTGTTCAAATCATATTGTCTTTCAGCCAGCTCAATCTCACGGTGTATCTTTTCAATTTCCTCCCTTAATGATTGGACTTCTTTAATAGCATTTTTCTCCGCTTCCCATTGCGCTTTCATTGCGTCGGCCTGAGACCGAAGTTCTGCAAGCTCTTTACGTATGTTTTCCAGACGTTCTTGACTGGCCTTGTCTTTCTCTTTCTTAAGAGCAGCCTCTTCAATTTCAAGCTGCATAATGCGACGCATAATCTCATCAAGCTCTGCGGGCATCGAATCGATTTCCGTTCGTATCATTGCACAGGCTTCGTCAACCAGATCTATGGCCTTGTCCGGAAGAAACCTATCGCTTATGTACCTGTGTGAAAGAACGGCCGCTGCAACTAAAGCATTGTCATGTATCCTAACTCCATGGTGAACCTCATACCGTTCCTTAAGTCCCCTAAGGATAGAAATAGTATCCTCAACGGAAGGCTCCTCAACTAATACAGGTTGAAAACGCCTTTCCAGTGCCGGATCTTTTTCAATGTATTTACGGTATTCATCTAAAGTTGTAGCACCTATGCAATGCAGTTCCCCGCGAGCAAGCATCGGCTTTAACATATTACCAGCATCCATTGCCCCTTCGGCCTTACCAGCACCAACAATGTTGTGGAGCTCATCAATGAAGAGAATTATGCGTCCTTCAGACTCCTTTATCTCTTGTAAAACCGCCTTTAATCTTTCTTCGAATTCTCCTCGATATTTGGCTCCCGCAATAAGAGAACCCATATCCAATGCGAAGATCGTTTTGTCTCTCAACCCTTCTGGAACATCGCCTCTTACAATTCTATGAGCCAGCCCTTCAACAATAGCTGTCTTACCAACGCCGGGTTCACCTATCAGTACTGGATTGTTTTTCGTCTTTCTGCTTAGAATCCTGATCACTCGCCTTATCTCTGCATCTCTTCCTATCACAGGGTCCAATTTTCCACTGCGAGCTTCCTGAACTAGGTCGCGACCGTATTTTTGCAAAGCCTCATAGGTCTGTTCGGGCGTGGCACTCGTGACCCTCTGGTGTCCACGTACACTGGTAAGAGTCTTCAAAACCAGATCTTTTGTAATTCCAAATTCAGCCAAAATCTTCCCCGCAGGTGTGGTCGCTCCCTCATCAACAAAGGCAAGTAAAAGATGCTCAACCGATATATACTCGTCCTTCAAACGCTTGGCTTCTTCTTCAGC
>JALXAE010000017.1 GCA_026992355.1 Syntrophobacterales bacterium
AGGAAGAAAAATGGCCAACCATGAACATGAGAGTGCTTGACTAAATATCTTTTGGTGGGGCTGGGCCCCACCTGTTAAATTTGTTATTTAGCAGCAAGCTCCAGGACCTTATTTACTAATTTCTCTATACCCTCGGCTACGTATTTTATAGTTGGCCCCAACATATATGCAGGGGTGGTGACTATTTTATTTTTCTCATCCACATGGAAACTATCAACGGAACATTGATAGTGAACTCCCCCCATGCTTTCTATTGCTTCTGCTGTAGCAGGATCATTTCCTATTGTGACCTCAGGTTTTTTGTCGGCCAGCGCTTTCGCTATAAGTGCCGGTGCTATACAGATGGCTCCGATTGGTTTATTTGCTTCAATAAGTTCTTTTAGTAACCGTAAAACTTCCGGGTGAACTGTAGCATCGGGTCCTTTAAAGGCAAAATCGCATAGGTTTTTGGCTGCTCCAAAGCCTCCTGGTATTATTAAACCGTCTATGTCATTAGCTGATACGTCTTTTAAGTCTTTAATTTCTCCCCTTGCTATTCTTGCAGATTCTACAAGAACATTTCTCCTTTCAGGCATTTCCTCCTGAGTTAAGTGATTTATGACATGATATTGCTCCATGTTGGGTGCCATGCAAACTATTTCAGCACCGGCCTTGTCTAAAGCCAGCAGAGTAAGAACTGCTTCATGTATTTCTGAACCATCGAAAACACCGCAACCGGATAACAAAACACCTATTTTGGGTGCCATAATGTATCACCTCCTTAGAGTCTCTTTTTGAGTGTGCTTGAGTTTCCACGACCACCGTGTTACGTTTTAACGGTATTTCTTCCTTAGGGCAAAGAATTTTACCATTTTAGGAGGAATCATGAATTCTATTGTAACCAGATTTGCACCCAGTCCTACGGGACATCTTCACATTGGTGGAGCACGAACAGCTTTATTTAACTGGCTTTTTGCACGCCATCATGGTGGGAAATTTATCCTTCGCATAGAAAACACCGATCTTCAGCGTTCGACCCAAGAATATACCAAATCAATTCTAGTTGCCATGGAATGGCTCGGCCTTGATTGGGATGAAGGACCCTATTATCAGACCGACAGGATAGATATATATCGTTCCTATGCCAAAAAACTGTATGATACCGGCTGGGCATATTACTGTGAGTGTAGTCCTGAAGAGGTTGAAAGGATGAGACAGGAAGCTCATGCTGCAGGTCTCAAGCCGAAGTACAATGGCAAGTGTCGGGATAAAGGTCTTGGGCCCGGTCCTAACCGTGTATTGAGGTTCAGATGTCCACAATCAGGGATCACGGTTTTAAATGATCTTATTAAAGGGTCAATTGAGTTTGACAACTCAGAGTTGGATGATCTTGTCCTAATAAGAAGTGATGGAATGCCTACTTATAACTTCTCTGTGGTGGTTGACGATTTGACCATGAAGATATCTCATGTAATTCGTGGAGATGACCATATAAATAACACCCCCAGGCAAATTCTGATATATCAGGCTCTAGGAGAAACATTGCCAAAGTTTGCTCACGTTCCTATGATTCTTGGGCCTGATAAAAAAAGGCTTTCAAAGCGTCATGGTGCTACTTCAGTTATAGCTTACAAGGAAATGGGCTATTTGCCTGAAGCTCTTGTTAATTATCTTGCCCGACTTGGTTGGTCCTATGGAGATCAAGAGATCTTTACCAAGGAAGAATTAGTACAAAAGTTTACGATTGAGAATATTAGCAAGTCTTCCAGCATTTTCGACATGGAAAAACTTCGTTGGCTGAACGGATATTATATTCGAGAAAAGAAGAGCGCAGAGGAATTATTGCCTCTTTTAATGCCTTTTTTGGAAAAGAGGGGTTACCCGCCGAAAGATGATTCGTATCTGATAAAAGCAATTGCCACATTGCAGCCTAGATGTTCAACTTTAGATGAGATGGCCGATGCTATAAGATTTTATATGACTGACGAATTCGAGTACGACGAAAAAGGAACTAAAAAGTTTTTTAAACCTGAAATCAAACCGATTTTTGAGGAAGTTATAAAAACAGTTGCTTCTATGGAACATTTTGACGAAAAAGAATTGGAAGACTTTTTTAGAAATCTTTCTGAATCTACTGGAATTAAGTTAAGATTGATTGCACAACCAATTAGAATTGCTCTGACAGGTAAGACAGCAAGTCCTGGACTTTTCGAGATTATGAATATTCTTGGAAAGGACGAAGTTATAAAGCGTTTACAAAAAGCACATAAGCTCTTTTTGAATTAAGTTGACAGCAGGTATATTTTAAAAAAGGATTTGCTGATGGATAAGAGTTCGTTGCTAATTAATGAAGGCAAAAATAGAAGAAGATTTCATAGAGTTAAATACAATGCAGAAGCGGTAGTGACTGATGAACATGGAAATCGAGTTGAAGGAAAAATTGAGAATTTGAGCCTCAAGGGAGCTTATATTAATACTCCAAATGTTACAGACGTCGGAGAAGTGGTTAACATTGAAATTAATATAAGCTCATCTTCTTCGGAGCTGAAACTCAAACTTAAAGGTAAAGTTGTACGCTCGGATAGAAATGGACTGGGGGTTGAATTTGGAGAAATAGACATAGATAGTTTCATTCATCTAAAAACCGCAGTGGCGCTAAATTATGGTGATCTTGACAAGATCGAAGAAGAATTTCATGAGTTTGTAAGACAACGGATTCAGGCTCCGGATGGTAGATAAAAAGTTGGGCGGGTTCCGTGTAGCTTTCATAAGGAGGCCCTAAAGTATGAGATTTAACAGGCGGTGGTTTACGAGAGTAAATTACCGTAACACGGTGGTAATAAAAACTCCCGATGGAATGGTAGTTGAAGCTCCTGTAAAGGATTTAAGCCTGCGGGGGGTGTACATAATAACGGATGAAATCATTCCAGTAGGAAGATCTGTGGAAATCTTCTTCAGAGATAATAGCAGTCCTGGAAGAGAGCTTAAGGTAAACGGAATAATTGTGAGGGCCAACAAAAAGGGATTTGCAATTGAGTTTGAGAAAATGGATTTATCTACCTTTTGCCACCTTAAAACAACAGTTTATGATTTTCTGGGGAAGCCTATTGTTATAAAGGAACTGTCCCGATTTTTTAGAACGTTTAGGAGATAGATTATGGTGGGCGGGGCGAGATTCGAACTCGCGACTTCCACCGTGTGAGGATGGCACTCTCACCACTGAGTTACCCGCCCGGAGGTGTTTTCACTCTATATATTATTCAATCGATCATTTCAATACAAATCCTGAGGTCATATTCGGACATAATGAGTAAGAATATCGTGGGATTTATTAAATAGTTTTCGCAAAGGGATTGACAAAGAAAAAATCATTTCTTATAAGCAAGTGCTCCGAGCGATTTGGAAAAACAGTGCTGAAAGTTAGTGGAGATTAATATTATGAAAACAGAAAGTGCGAAATTTGACCCGGATAAACGTAAATGGATTTTGGTAGATGCCGATGGAAAGATCCTGGGGCGTCTTGCGAGCAAAATTGCAGCTCGTTTGCGAGGAAAGCATCTTCCAAATTTTACTCCCCATGTTGATATGGGCGATTTTGTGGTAGTCGTCAATGCGGAGAAGGTTAGGCTTACTGGTCGTAAGTGGGACCAGAAGATGTACTATCGTCATAGCGGCTATATGGGTGGACTTAGATCTACGAGTGCCAAGAAAATGAGGCAAGAGCATCCAGAAAGAATAATATACCATGCCGTAAAAGGCATGCTTCCGAAGAATCGTCTGGGAAGAAAGCTCCTTAAAAAACTTAAAGTCTATGCTGGGCCAGACCACCCTCATGGGGCTCAACAACCAGAACCAGTAGATCTTTAATTATGTGAAGGGGATTGGATATTATGGTTGAACAAAGAATCTATGCCACTGGAAAACGAAAAACATCAATTGCGCGGGTATGGTTGTCCCCTGGAAATGGGAACATTGTAGTTAACAAGAAACCTTTAGAAGAATATATAGAGCGTGAAACAAGTAAGATGATGGTTTTTCAACCCTTAATGCTAACAGGTACATACGGAAAATTAGATATTCATGCGACCGTTAGAGGAGGGGGCAAATCCGGTCAGGCAGGTGCGTTGAGACATGGAATTGCGAAGGCTCTTGCAGAATATAATCCTGAGTTTAGAGAAACCCTTAAAAAGGCCGGTTTGTTAACGAGGGATGCACGGGTGAAAGAGCGCAAGAAATATGGGCTTCGTGGTGCGCGGAGAGCCTGTCAGTTCTCCAAGCGTTAATCTTGATTTAACACCTTTTCATGAATCGTAGATAATATTGGGTATTATAAGGTTTCGCATTAAAAACTAGTTTAAAATAGTTTTTTAATTGTTGGTTGAAACAATTATTTGTGGCAATTTAAAGGCACCTAAAGGGTGCCTTTTTAATTTCATTGGAGGATACATCTGTGATAAGAGTGGGAATAATAGGGGGTTCTGGATATACGGGATTCGAACTTATTAGAATATTGCTCTATCATCCAGAAGTGGAAATTGTTGCGGTTTCGTCACGGGGGCAAGAAAACCAGCCTTTGTCCGACTATTATCCTGCTTTTAAGAATTTTATTAACCTGAAATATATAACGCCAGATTCTCAGATTTTTAAAAGCGATGTGGATCTTGTCTTTTCTGCTCTCCCTCATGGTGCTTCTATGGAGATTGTTCCATCTATGATTAACAGTGGTGTTAAGGTGATAGATCTAAGTGCGGATTTCCGGATTTCCAGCAAAGAAACGTACGAAAAATGGTATGGTACTCACAAAAGCCCGGACTTGTTGGATAGAGCGGTATACGGTCTCCCAGAGCTTTATAGTCATGAAATTGCCTCTTCTGATCTTGTTGCAAATCCTGGATGTTATCCCACAAGTGTTATTCTAGCTCTAGTACCTCTGTTGAAATTTAATCTTATTGAAATTGGAAGCATCATAATAGATTCCAAATCCGGTGTTACTGGAGCAGGTCGAGGCCTTTCACTGGCAACCCACTTTTGTGAGGTTAATGAGGGTTTCAAGGCATATAAGGTTGGCGGGGTTCACAGGCATATACCGGAAATAGAGCAGGAATTGTCAAAAATTTGTGGAACACCTCTTAAAGTGGTCTTCACACCCCATCTGGTGCCTATGTCTCGAGGTATATTGAGCACAATTTACGTAGTTCCCGCTGACAGCATCAGCTCACGCCATGTGCGAGATGCCTATGAAGAATTTTATCGTGATAAACCATTTGTTAGGTTATGTGGTGATGGAGCAATGCCTTCCACTCTTCAGGTACGGGGAAGTAATTTCTGCGACATAGGTTGGAAGTTTGATGAACGTAATAGAATGCTTATTGTGGTTTCTGCAATTGACAACTTGATGAGAGGGGCGTCTGGCCAAGCTGTCTGCAATATGAACATAATGTTCGGTCTTTCTGAGACAATTGGATTAATGACCCCACCGTGGCAGCCTTAAATGAGGAGAGAAGGTCAGAGGAATTTCAAGCTTATTCTCGAATACGACGGAAGTAATTACCACGGCTGGCAGAAACAGGCAGGAGTGCTTACTGTTCAAGAAGTGGTAGAATCTTGCCTCGGCATAATGCTAAACCAAAAGGTAACTGTTAGAGCTTCTGGCCGTACTGATGCAGGGGTTCACGCTCTGGGACAGGTTGTAAACTTTTACGCTCAAACTCGTTTGAACCCGATAGATTTTCAAAAGGGCTTAAACAGCTTACTTCCTGACGATGTTGTTGTTAAAGGTGCGGAAGAGGTAGATCATTCGTTTCATGCCCGCTTTTCTGCTCTAAAAAAAATATATTGCTATAGGATACTGAATAGGGAAACGCCATCAGCCCTTCTAAGGAAATATGCATGGCACGTCCCGTATTTTTTGGACCTGGATGAAATTCGAAGGGGATTGGGATACATAAGAGGAGAGCATGATTTTTCGGCTTTTATGGCCTCTAAATCATCTGTTAAGTCCTTTGTCAGACATATGTATGAAGCCTTTTTACAGGTTAAGGGAGATGACCATTTGTTTTTGTTCTTTAAGGCGAACGGTTTTTTGAGACATATGGTAAGAATAATTGTTGGAACTTTGATAGAAGTTGGAATGGGCAAGATACATTCTACGGATATTCCTGAAATTTTTGAATCCAGAGACAGATCAAAAGCAGGAATTACTGCACCTGCTCATGGATTGTACCTTGTCAGGGTAATCTATGATAATGACGAGGATAATCCGGACATTGATTCAGGTCTTATGAACTCTTTACGTGTATAAGGAGTTAATCATGAGATTTGCTGACCGTGTTGCTAACATAAAACCCTCTGCTACCTTGACTATAAATGCCAAGGCTCAAAAGCTACGTCAGATGGGGGTAAAAATTATTAATTTTGCTGTAGGGGAGCCAGATTTCGATACTCCCTATCATATTAAACAAGCGGCCGTGGATGCGTTAAAAAAGGGGTTTACTAGGTATACTCCTGCAAGCGGAATAATTGAGCTGAAAGAGGCCGTGTGCGAATGGATAAGCAAATATTATGGATTAAAGTATCAGCCACATAATGTTCTAGTTTCATGTGGAGGAAAACATGCGATTTTTAATGTTTTGCAGGCTGTGTTAAATCCTGGGGATGAAGTCGTTATCCCAGCTCCTTATTGGGTTTCCTACCCCGACATGGTGGTATTGACAGGGGGTATTCCAGTAATTGTTCCTTGCGTTCCTGAAAACAATTTTAAATTGACAGCACCAGCCTTACGGGATGCGATTAGTGAAAAGACCAGGGTGTTAATTCTTAATAGTCCATCCAACCCAACAGGCGTCCATTATTCCGCAGAAGAACTAGAGAGCTTAGTTGAGGTGATAAAAGTAAGACGGGATCTGGTTATTATATCTGATGACATATATTCCAGAATTTTATTCGGTGACAACAAGTGGGTAAACGTTACCATGGTTGATCATGATTTGTTGGACAGGACAGTTATTATACAGGCAGTTAGCAAAACCTATGCTATGACAGGATGGAGAATAGGATTTGCTGTGGGCAATGAAGATTTGATAAGTGTTGCTTCCAAAGTTCAAAGTCAATCCACAAGCAATCCCTGTTCTATTGCACAATGGGCGGCAGTTGAGGCTCTCAAAGGCGATCAAAGCTGTGTAAATGAAATGGTTGAAAAATTTGAGGAAAGGGCTCGATATGTCGTGGGTAGGCTTAAGGCCATCACCGGTGTTAGGTTGGTGGAACCTCAAGGAGCCTTTTATGTTTTTCCTGATTTAAGCCCATATTATGGGAGGCAATACAAAAACAAACAAATTACTGGTTCTGTAGATATGGCTGACTACCTTATGGAGGAAGCTCATATTGCTGTAGTTCCGGGGATTGCTTTTGGTGATGATAGGTGTGTTCGTTTTTCCATAGCCCTTTCTGATAAGGAACTTGCAGAAGGTTTGGATAGGCTGGAGACAGCTCTGAAAAACCTTGAGGGTTAGCTCTTGAAAGTAAACAGAAAAGAAAAAAGTAACGAGTTGAATCATTGGAAACAAGCACTATTCACCCTTTGCAGCTTCACGTTTACTTTAACATTCTGGATGGTGTTGGCCTTTTTGCCAATTCATTTGGCGGGAATTGGCATCCCGTCAGGTATGACCGGTGTCATTATGGGCACATATTCCCTGGGGGGACTCGGTTTTATAATACCTTTTGGTATATTAGCTGATAGATTTAGTCCCAAGCGGATATTGTATCTGGGGGTTGCTTTTGTATTTGTTCACATTTTCGGTTTGAAGGCCGCAAGGGGATTTATCACATTATCTCTTTGTACATTTCTGGGAGGTTTAGGGCTTTCCATTTTTCAAATAGTTCTGTTTTCTTTGTACTTAAAGGTTATACCGGAAAGCGGAAAAGGTTTTAAGATTTCCACCTACCAGATGGGTTTTTTCCTTGGGTTCGGTTTTGGTCCTCTTGCCGGAGGATTTTTATGGTCACAGGGAGGCTATAATCTGGTATTGACGGTAGCTTCATTTGCTGTCCTGCTTCTTGTGATATTTTATAGTTTGCTTCCCGATAGTGAGATCAGGGCTTTTTCCTGGAGTGAGTACAAACAAGATATTGCACAAAAGAAGGCCCTATTGTTTTTACTCATATATTTTGTGTACGGTATGCATTTTGGGGTGGAACAAACAGGATTTTCGATTTTGATGAAGAAAGAATTGGGCTTCAGAGCAAGCGAGATAGGTGTAGTGTATCTGGCAGTAGGCCTGTGGATGGCTTTGTTGTCACCCTTTACAGGTCATGGATTTGATGTCCAGAGAAAAATAACCCCCTTCTTAATTGGTGGTTTGTTGGTTTCATCACTTTTCCATATAGTTACCCCATTTTCAAAAAACATTGAACAGATGATTGCGGTCAGGATTTTGCATACCCTGGGTGATACTCCCGCCATTTTTTCTATGGGTATGTTAACAGCCATACTTTTCCCCCAGGGGCGCATGGGGGGAAACTCGGCGGTTGTGTACAGTATAAGAACAATGGGAATATTTGCAGGAAACGTTTTTACGGGGCTATTGGCAAACCTTGCAGGTTATAGGGGAGCTTTTGTATATTCTGGTTTGTTTTTTCTTTGTGTTACCATCATTTTTTGGCCTCTAGTGAGCGGGCTATTTGACAACTTGCAACCCGCGAGTCAGGTTGGCAAATATGGCAAATAAAGTTATGAAGGCGTCACTGTTTTTTGGCTCTTCCTTGGGTTTTGGATTTCTTCCTAAAATGCCCGGAACGTGGGGCACGATACCCGCGGTTTTGATTGGAATAGGTGTTTATTATTATGTGACCGATGAAACGTTGTTTCGAGTATGCATGCTAGGATGGCTGTTGATAGTATGTGGAATAGGCTTTTTGGTTCTACCGGTTTTTTATGAGTTTACAAAAGAATCAGATCCCAAAAAATTTACTTTAGATGAAATGGCGGGATATTTTATTGTCCTTCTATTTTTGGGGCGGAATGTTCCTCTATGGTTTCTTTCCGCTGGGGGGTTCATAGTTTTTCGTTTTTTCGACATAGTCAAACCACCTGGAGCTTGGTTTTTCGACAAAAAATTAAGAGGTTTTGTATCAATTATGGGAGATGACATGATAAGCGGTATTTATTCGGCTTTTGTGCTCTATTTTGCAAAATTGATTTTCCTGAGATAATTGCTCTTTCCGTGTAGTTCATACTTTCGCTACAGGGTGTTCCATTGTTCTAATCAGCTCGTTGGGTAATTTAAGAATTTGATGCAGAGTTTTAGCTAATAAGTTTGATGCTTTTTGGGCTCGATGTCTGTAGAAATTCAAATGGGGAACAATATTAGGGTTTTTCAAAATAGTTTTTAGCACTTTTGGAATTGATACAAAGCCTTTTGTATTGATTATTTCATTTGTATCAAAAGGAACCTCTTCATTCCACTTATCTGTCATGGCTCTTATTGAAATAAAAGGGATTTTCAGCTTGTAGCTGATAAAAGCTAGATAATATGTTTCCATGTCTACAATGGATGGTAAATTCAAGCTATTTTTTTCTATTCTATGTTTAGGTAGATACATGGGAGTGGAAATTGACACTACAGGAGTAAAGGTCGTTTCTTTTAAGCGATATAAAATTTTTGTTGGAAGTTTTGAAATAAGTGGTGGGAAGTAATCTGATCGTGGAAATGATTTCATCGAGACTGGCAAGTAGATATTGTCCAGTTTTGAACAAAAAGCGAGGCCACCACAAAAACCAAAAGATACAATCACATCAGGACGGATTTTTGGAATTGTTTGTGCATGTGTTAGCCAAAGGTTTTTTAATCCCATGCCAGTTGGAAGTAGATAAAGTGTTTTTGTGGAGAGTTCAGTGACAAAAAATGTTTTGGTTTTACGAATTTTGTTTCCCAGTTTTTTTAAAAAAGGAAGGTATTCTTCCGGAATTGCAGCAGAAAATACTATTTTCAAACGGGGCGAGAGATCACTGTAAGGGGAAAAATGAGGAAATGTTCTAGGCTTCGGATTCTTCATCTTTTTACTCACTCAGCTCTCACAAGAGGCGGTGCTGTACAAGGAACTCAATTGGCAAATATGCAACACCGTGATGGACATGATGTAACCTGCATTTTTCATAAACCGTTTTTGAACTCACCGGACGAAACCTTTGAAAGTCAAAATTTTGATTTTAAAATCCACTTTATGGATATGAAAAATCCCTTTTCTTATCTATGGTTGTCACGATTTATATCCAGTAACAAACCCCATGTAATTCATTGTCACAGAAATCTTGCCCTCCTATATGGCTTTTTCAGTTCCAGGTGGTTAGGAACAGGCCACTGGAATCCCATACTTATTATTAACAGAGGAACAACTTACGATCTTCCAAACAAGATTGTAAAGTTCGTATTTCACTCCAGCGGCTTGGATCATATCATTGCAGTAAGTGAGGCTGTAAAGAGGAAATTGATTTCTGACGAGGGGATTCCGGAAAATAAAATAAGTGTCATTTACGGAAGCTATGATGACTCTCGATTCAGACCAGATGCCGATGGAACTGATTTTAGAAGGGAATTTAACCTGGAACAAGATGTCCGCGTAGTTACCTGTGTAGCTGCAATAGATAGACGAAAAGGCATAGAATACCTGATTGATGCCGCTTATGTTGTTGCTGAAAAAAGATCGGATGTTCGTTTTTTTGTTGTCGGGTCGATTGAGGATAAGGGTTATTATAGTAGTCTTAAAAGTTTGATTTGTGAGCGAGATTTGGAAAACAATTTTCATTTTACGGGACATCGGGATGACGTGCACCTTATTTTGGCTGCTTCTGATGTGTCAATTTCTTCTTCTATTGAAGGAGAGGGGATTACGGGTGCATTGAGGGAATCCCTTGCAATGAAAAAACCCGTAGTGGCTACGAATGTATCAGGAAATTATGAGATAATCAGAGATGGAGATACAGGATGGTTGGTTCCTCCTCGGAATTCAAGGGCCCTGGCTGAAGCCATTCTTGAGGCGCTTGCTAATAAAAGTGAAGCAGCTAGAAGAGCCAACAACGGATATAAACTAGTTAAAAGGTTATGCTCTCCTGAAGTAAGATACGATAAAGTTCTAAAATTATACGAAGAACTAATCAATTTGAGAAGGCTCCTATGACGGAATTAGATTTGAAACAGATTTATGTTGCTCCAGGTAAGGCGGATCTAAAGTTCGATGTTGTGTCCAGTATTAAGAATATTAGTCCACTTGAATGGAATCAACTTGCAGGGTGTTCTGCTGCCATGATGGAGTGGGAATATTTTTATATTCTGGAACAATCGAATTGTATTGGATGGGAAAGGAGATTTAATCCTTTTTACATTACTGTTTCCAGTAGAAAAGATGGGTTGATAGGTATTGCTCCGCTTTTTGAAAGAGACGATGCTGCCTACGAATTTGGAATTTCTGGGCTTATAACGGAGGTTGCTAAAGTTTCGCAAATTCCATTTGATAGAGGTCTCGTGGGTACAATACCTTTTACTCCAGTTCCTGCCTACAATTTCCTGCTACGGGAGAATGATGATAAGAAAGCTTTAATTCGTGCTGTGCTAAAATATATCGATTATATATGCGAGATTTTTGGTTTCCTCTCGGCCCGATTCTACTTTGTGGATAATGATCTCGCCGATGCCTACGATTTATTTTTCGATCATGGGTATGTCCAATTGGTCACTAATCATTATCTGTGGTCCAACAGATACAGAAGCTTTGATGAATTTCTGGCATTTATGAATGCGAAAAAAAGAAGGAATGTAAAGAGAGAATTGAAGAAACTGGCATTGGAAGATGTAAGTATTGAGTTTCTTAAAGGAACAGAGGCCGATGCGGCGATTTTTGATCAGATGTATGGATTGTATCTTCGTACCTGGAAAAAATATATGCCCATAGGCATTCGACCTTTTCTGAACAGAAAGTTTTTTTCTTTGTTGAAGCCTTTTTTCTCGGAGCGATGCCTTTTCACTGTTGCAAAAAGGGGAGGATGTGACGAACTTGGCATGGCCATTTTCTTCCACAAAGATAATAGACTGTTTGGTAGGTATTGGGGTGCCTATGAAGATGTACCTTTTGTTCATTTTGCAGCCTGCTACTATTATCCAATGATGTATGCTATAGAAAAGGGCATAAAATACTTTGACCCTGGTTTTGGGGGCTTGCACAAGAAGTTACGAGGTTTTCAAAGTGTTTCCACTTACCATTACATCAAGTTTTTTGGTCCTGACAGGCATGTGGGGTACATGTCTCTTGAAAATGTGCTGGACCGTTGGGGATGTTGTTGAAAAGGAGCTCTGGCTTTACACGGTATAGAAAGGAGACAGTGAATCCAGATACAATTCCCTCAATAAAAGCAACCGGAAGGTGGGCTATGACGGCTACCTTTGCAACGCCCCAAAATTCTTCACCAGAAAGATAAAGTAAAAGGGCTAGTATAATTACGGCCAGCATCACTCCGATAGCTCCTGTAATAGCCGCCGTTATGGCATTTTGTTTTAGGCTGGTTCCTTTTATTTTTTTGAAAAGCCAGCCGCAGAAAATAGCAGGGAGACCCATCATAAGGGAATTTGCTCCCAAAGCAGTTATTCCCCCAAATTGAAAAAGAAAACATTGCAGTGTCAAACCCAGGGTTATGGCTATAAAGCTCGTAGAACCCAGCAGAATTCCTACAAGGCCCGGAAGGAGTAAATGAACACTTGTTGGACCCAAAGGTACATGAATCAGGGAAGCAATGAAAAAAGCTGAGGTCATGACCGCAACCTTGGGATAATCTTCATATTTAAGCTTTCTTAGATTTATGGCTAAAATGGCACCACTTACTGCAAATGAAGTTATAGCAACGCTTGGAGGCAGAACCCCATCGGATATGTGCATTTTTTTACCCCTTAACAGAATTTTGATTTGATTGTTTTTCCAATTGGCGAGCCTTTATGTAGGCCGCAACTCCGAAGATTCCCAAAATATAGCCAATTCCTCCAAAGATTTCCCTTAAACCAGGCCTGGACATTTCATATTTGAGGCGAAGCAACTCCCGTTTTATATGTCCCAGGTCTCTGGAAAGCATTTTGTTTTGTTTTTTTAGTTCCACAAGAAGCTTGGTACAGGCATTTTTTTCTGAAGATATTTTATTCTGATTAGTCTCGGCATTGGAAAAATGTAACGGTACATACAACATGCACAGAAGTAAGACCACTAAAAAAGTTGTTTTCTTCAGGTTGAACAGGCAGTTGTTCATTGCAAATCGTCCTTTTTTAGAATGTATTCACTTTTATGTCCCATTCCTGCGTTGATGGTTATTCTAAGGGAGTTTACACCTTGAGGGAGGGCGAAAGTGAATGTGCCATCTTCCTTTGTTTTTCCCTCTAAAATTTCCTCATTTTTTTCATTGAATACCTTAATTTGCCCGTTCTTTACAGGGGTGCCGTCTGCAAAGTAACTTTCTGTGTACACTTTACCGTCTTCAACATAGGCAAATACCTGAACATTGTGAGCTGCTGCCAGAGATGGAAGCAAAGAAATACCCACAAAAATTAGAGACGCAAGAAGAAAACCGCCCATTTTATTCATCTTTTGCCCTCCCTTAGCTTCTTTTTTATTACTTCATGTCAACCGTGTGAACCCAAAATACGCCCCCTATTTCTACATTTTTCTCCTGCCCGTTATATTTTAATTTCCAGGGCGCATCAGCTAGAGCAGCGAATCCCCACCAGCCCGCCTTAGGCATGGCGTAAGTAAAAACGCCGTTTGCATCTGTCTTTATAACCTGAGTTATGAAGGGATCTGCAGGAGGGTGAACTTTGTTTGGGCCTTTTGAAGGATTTAAATATTCTACTTCTACTTCGATGAAAGGAGCAGGCTTTCCATTTAATAGCACTTGCCCCCTGAAGACATTTCCTGTCCAGATACCGTAAGGACGCGTGAGTGGTATTATTTCAATAGGGAGATTAATTTTCGCATCCCATCCGGTTTCCATGCCCATTGCGTTTACACAGACCTTTGTATAATGAACAATAAATTTATCCTCAGCAGGCTCCCAATATGGTTGTGGCTCAACAAAAAATACATAATCACCTGGTTTTTTTATTGAGTAAGAAAGACTCCAGTAAGTAAATTCTTTCTGTTGTTCTGGACTTTTGGTCTTTTTGGCCTGTATTTTGGGTGTCAGGTTTTTAACCTCGCTACCTCTTATTAAAACACCGAACTTCTTAGGTTTTGCCATCTCCATATAGGAACCTTCCATGGGATGCATAAATTTAATGTCAAGCTGAATAGTCTTGGAATCTTTTGGTGTAACAATGTCGTCTGACGGTAAAATTACTCCGAAATGGGCGAAAGCAATTGATGTGCCGGCAAGAATAAAGAAAAAGACAATAATGACTGAAAAAGCCCTCTTGATGTTTTTCATTTTAACGAAACCTCCTTTTTTGGGTTTTTTAAACAAAGAAGGCCGGTCTCCCCTTTTGAGGAAACCGGCCTTCATGACCTTATTCCCTAAATTTATTTTTAGTTAATACCCTTTAATTATGAGCCTGATTCTCAACATTCATGCTTGCAAAGGAACTTCCTGTTCCCCTTTACAAGAAGCTCTTCTACTCGTGATGTATCTGACTGTCAAGGATGAAATTAAGCCTATTGGCACTGTGAGGTATTCTCCACAAAATTATCGACATTAAGGTTATTTAAGCTGTATGTTTACATGATTTTGTCTATAGGTAGGTATATACAATTTATAAGAAGGATGTTCCATGGCAAAGTACGGGTTTGTTGTTGCCGGTACCCATAGCGGATGCGGTAAGACAACTGTAAGCTTAGGATTAATGGCTTACTTTGCAGAGCGTGGTTATTCAGTACAGGCTTTTAAAGTGGGTCCCGATTTTATAGATCCTGGTCTTCACCGGCTGATTACTGGTAGAAATTCTTTTAATCTCGATGGATGGATGCTGACCAAAGAATACAATGTTAATCTATTTAAATGGGCGTCCCACAACAGCGATGTCGCCATAGTTGAGGGCGTCATGGGGATGTATGATGGTTTTGACGGAAAAACCGAGGATGGCAGTACAGCTCAGATTGCAAAATGGGCAGACATACCAGTTTTGCTGGTTGTAGATGCCCGAAGTATGGCAAGAAGCGTTGCTGCCCTAATCCATGGTTTCGTATCTTTCGATTCCCGTATCAAGTGGGCGGGTGTGGTGTTCAATCGAGTTGGTAGCGAAAAGCACTTTGAATATTTACGAGATGCACTCAGTGTATTGCCTTATGATTTACCGGTTTTGGGATGGCTTCCCGCGGAGAGAGAAGTAACACTTCCTGAGAGGCATCTGGGTCTTATTACCGCAGAGGAGAGCGGAATCGACATGGCCTGGAAAACGAAAATTGCCTCTCTTATGGAACGGTTTGTTGATGTTAAACTGCTGCTTGAAAAGTCAAAGATTGTCGATTCACTGAACGCATTCAAAAACCCTTTTGATACTGGAGCTACTTTGCCCAAATCTTCAACAATTGCCATCCCAAGAGATGCAGCCTTTTGTTTTTACTATGAGGACAATCTTCTCATGCTGAAAAATGCCGGCGCAAAAGTTGTTGAGTTTTCACCCATCAAAGGAGAAATTCCCCCGGATGATACTGATGCAATTTACATTGGGGGAGGATACCCTGAACTTCATGGTGAGATTCTTTCCGAAAATCAGTCTTTTCTCAGGTTTTTAAGAGAACGGGCGAGATCTTCTACGCCTATATACGCAGAATGTGGCGGTCTTATGTTTCTTAGTCAATATATTAAAACAACAGACGGTGAGCTGTGGCCGATGGCTGGTATTTTGCCCTTTGGTGTAAGGATGTTAAAGCGAAGAAGAGCGCTTGGATATTCAAAAGTCAGGTTTATAAAGGATTGCCTCCTGGGGCCGTCTGGAACGGTTGTCAAAGGACATGAATTTCATTATTCAGATCTTTACAATTGTGAAAATGATGTGGAGCTTGTCTTTGAGGTTTCAAAGGGAGAATCAGGTGACACCAGATTGGAGGGGTTCAGACTGGGAAGTGTTTTGGCGAGCTACATTCATCAACACTGGGGAAGTAATCCAGAAATTGCGGTTAATTTTTTGAGGAATGCTGCGAAAAATGGTGAAGAAGGCCAGAGCTAAAACAATAATGTTTCTTGGAACTGGATCAGATGTTGGAAAAAGCGTCCTTGCTGCCGCGCTATGTAGAGTCTTAAAACAAGACGGCTTTAAGGTTGCCCCTTTTAAATCCCAAAACATGGCGCTGAATTCTTTTGTGACCAAAGATGGTGGAGAGATGGGTAGAGCCCAGGTAATGCAAGCAGAGGCAGCCCGGGTAGAACCTCACGTTGATATGAATCCCATTTTACTTAAACCCACGTCTCAAAAAGGCTCTCAGGTGATTGTCTTAGGGCGTCCCGTCGGTAATATGACCGCTTCCCAATACTATAATTATAAAACCAGGCTTATTCCTGTGGTTTTGGATGCCTTTAAGAGATTGGCCCGTCAATATGATGTTATCGTTATGGAGGGCGCTGGGAGTGCTGTTGAACTAAATTTAAAGCATCATGACATCGTGAATTTATTTATGGCGAAGATGGTTCAGGCACCGTGCATTTTGGTGGGAGACATAGATAGAGGTGGAATCTTTGCTGCTATATTGGGTAGTCTCCATGTTATGGAGAATGAGGAAAAACAGTTAATAAAGGGAGTGATTGTAAATAAGTTCAGAGGAGATCCCTCGCTTTTTGATAGCGGGATAAAGCTTCTGGAAGAGATGTCAGGGAGGCCTGTTTTGGGGGTAGTGCCTTACTTTAAACATATCGTTCTTCCTCAGGAGGATAGTGTTGCTCTGACCAGAATGCAGGGGAAAAATGAAAGAGGCGATTCAATCAATGTTGGTGTGATAAGGCTTCCTTATATTTCCAATTACACAGATTTTGATGTTTTTGAAAAGGAATCGGATGTATCTGTGAACTATATTGACTCTCCTGAACGAATATTCGAACAGGATGTTATTATTATTCCGGGCAGTAAGAACACAATAGATGACTTGCTTTTTCTACATGAAAGTGGGCTTGGGGATGCTGTAAGATCTTTTTGTAAATCGGGTCGCATGGTAATTGGAATATGTGGCGGATACCAGATGCTTGGATATGTCGTGAAAGATCCTCACGGATGTGAAAGCAGATTTTCTGAAATAAAGGGTCTAGAAATCATTCCCATGATTACAGAAATAGCAAAGGAAAAAATAACAAGGCAGGTAGAAGCAAGAATCAATAGGAGTCATCCCTTTTGGAATGAATGTTCTGTGAATGATGTTCTAGTGGGCTACGAAATACATATGGGGCGCAGCTATGGATGTTCCCAGAACAGTGGGGGAGAGGGTTTGTTCAAAATATTAAAGCGGCATGGGGAAAAACTGAGTAATCCGGTGGACGATGGTATGGCCTCCGAAAAGCTTAATGCCTGGGGAACTTATATTCACGGCATATTTGACAACGATTCCTTCAGGAGATGGCTGCTTGCTTTGATTGCTTCCTTGAGAGGAAAAACCATAAAATCTGCTGATAGTACCGAAAAATATAATGACTGGAAGGAAAGACAATATGATCTTCTAGCAGACTGGTTTAGAAATCATGTTGATTTAGCAAAATTATATGAAATCATCGGCCTATGAATTATCCATGTTTTAATACCCTACAACTTCTCCTAGCCTTCATCTTAGATGTTACGTTTGGCGATCCTTTTTGGATGCCTCACCCGGTAAGGTGGATAGGCCGTCTCATAGAGAGGCTTGAAGATAAACTATATCCTTCTCCTGTGATAAGTCCCAGGATAGCCAGAATGAGAGGTTTAATTCTTGTTGTGTTGACGGTGGTTATTTGCACAGGAATTGCGTGGGGTGCATTGAGTGTGACATATATGCTCTGGCAACCAGCTGGCTACATACTGTCTGTGTGGATTGCTTTTACAACGCTTGCATGCAAAAGCCTACATTCAGAAACACGTAAAGTGATAGATTTTCTAAATCAGGGAAATTTAGAAAAAGCCAGAGATGTCCTGGCTTTTCTGGTTAGCCGAGATACTGATGCTCTTGATTCAGGCGGAGTTTCCAGGACTGTTCTGGAAACACTTTCTGAGAACATATCAGACGGGATAGTAGCACCTTTTTTTTATTTGGCCTTGGGGGGGCCGATTTTGGCAATCCTGTACAAAAGCGTTAACACGCTGGATTCAATGGTGGGATACAAAAATGATAAATACTTACATTTCGGGTGGTTCGCTGCAAAACTTGATGATGCATTTAACTTTATCCCGTCGAGAATTACGGCTTTTTTGATAGTATTAGTTGCGTGGTTGTACGGGAAAAACTGGAGGGGAGCCTATAGGGTTATTAAACGAGATGGACGCAAGCTTTCTAGCCCCAATGCAGGTTATCCTCAAGCAGCCATTGCCGGCGCTCTTGACATTCAATTGGGAGGACCTCAGAGATATTTTGGCAATTTGGTAAATAAACCGTTTCTAGGTGACAATATTAAACAGATAAATGCGGGTATGTACTTCGAAGCTGTTTTAATATCCTATGGCGTCAGTTTCTTATCATTGATTTTTGCGGGCCTTGTCAGATATTTACTCTGCAGTTTTAGTTAACGCTAAATCTTTTGCAATCATAGTGTTTAATCGAGAGTGTCCGTAATGGAAAAGAAGCTTTCTTTTCTTTCATTCATATGCGATAAAATTGGATAGACCATTTTGGGGACTGCTTCCAATCCGGAAAAAACTATATAACCTTGGTTTTTCTTTTGACTCTTTTCATAGGTTAAGACGTAATTAATGAAAAACTACCAGATACAGTAACTCAAAGGATACGCAACAATACGGAGAGCCTCCTATTTAATGTAAACACGGCAACGTCGAGAATTAAAAAGAGATACTCCATCCTGTACGGGAGAAAAACAGGAATCTTGAGACAATAAACAAAACACTCAAAACGGAGCATAAGTTAAACTAATCGACAAAGAACTATTTCAATGTAATTTCTTGAAACCTCCCAGCCTTTTTAGCTCATACCGTATATTTTCTCGCTTGATGGCTTGATAACACTTTAGGTAAATTTTGAGAGCAAAGCTTTCATTTTTTCTTAAAATACGCCGAGCAAAACTAATCCAAAAATCACGGAAGATACCGTGAAAAACCATATCAGCTAAGAGGTATTTCATCCTTGTTTTAGTGGGCATGAGCGGAGGGAATTTGAGTGCTCGTAGCTCATCCACCATATATGGTTTTTTATAATACCACGCCACAAGACCTTTACCATCCTTTACGGCTATTCTAAGAAAGTCTCTTTCATCCAAAAGATGTCGGTGATAACCCACAGCCTCTGGACAATAGATTATTTTCAAACCATGTCGGCCCAACCTAGCTCCCAACTCAATATCATCATTATACCATATATCTTCATCAAAAAGCCCGTAACGAAGAAGATATTCTCTCTTCACAGAAAGATTGCATGTGTAAAATGCTCTCCAGTCCAGAATGTGCTTATTTTCCCATTGATTGAAGCTCAGGTCTAGACCAATCTTCGAAAAAGGCGAATATGGAAGAGATGGATCAATAGTTAGTCGTCCTAGAACTGCTATATGGTTTTCGGGGTGTTTATTATGGAGTGATATATGGTGAATGAGGCAATCGCGCTCCGCAATAGTATCATCATTAAAAAAGAGCACAAGGGGAGCCTGTGTCATTTCAATTGCACGATTTCTTATAACGTTGGGACCCTTGTTTTTCTGGAAGAAATACGAAAGTTTATATGGAGCAATTTTACGAAAAGCATTAAGCACTTCCATAGTATTGTCTGTGGAACCATCGTTTCCTACAATTACTTCAAATTGGTCTGAAGGAACGGTTTGTTGTGCCAACGCTTCCAAACACGCCTTGAGAATCGGAGCTCGATTATAAGTTGGTATTATTACGCATAAAAAAGTGTTTTTTCTCACGTTCCTAACTTTCCTGCGCCTTTTATTCCTTTCGAAGCACAAGATCTTCGAAATAGTGAAACATTCTGACAGCCTTAGTACGGTTTTTTTTTCCTGAAGCAAAATATATCCCAGCCCTTAAAAAAAGCCCCAGTGCCATTAAGATATCACACCACCAGCCTGGAATTCCAGGATTATATCTTTCGAAAATTTTCCTAACATTTCTAAGCCACAGGCTGGAAAAATCTTGAGTTCTTCGTTTTTTATAACTTCCACCCTGTAGATGAATTATATGTATCCATGGAAGATAGCATACTCGAAAGCCCGCTTCTCTCATACGACATCCCCATTCTATATCCTCCGCAAACATAAAAAAACCTTCGTCCATATAACCAACCTTCTGAATAGTGCTCACACGAACCATCATGGCCGCACCACAAATCCAATCCACGTCAACAGCTTTATTCCACCAAGGAATACCTGTAAGAAAAATACCCTTGCATTTCCTCGGAAAAAGTCTTGAAAGGAACAAGGCATGGCAGAATATACTCCCTAGAGTAGGCCGGTATCCAGCATCTCCCACCTGCTGACTACCATCAGGAAAGGTTAATCTACACCCACTTGCCGCACAATCCTTGTGCCTTTCCATAAAATCAATCCAGGGACCGAACACGTCTTTTTTAGGAATGATGGTATCGGAGTTTAACAGAAGCGCATATTTCGTACCTGTCTGTCTCAGCACCTGGTTATTAGCCCTGGCGAACCCAACATTATCATCGTTCCTTATGAGCTTTACCTGCGGGAAAAAGGTCTGAACCATTTCAGCAGATCCATCAACAGACCCATTATCGACCACATAGGTTACAAAAGGCACCAAAGTTGGCTGTTCAAAGAGGGAACACAAACAGTCCTTTAACATTTCCTTAGTATTCCAACTAACTATAATCACGCTCAAAATGGCTTTATCCTGTTCTTCCATACTAACTGATACCCGTGGTCAAAATTATTTATCTATCATCTATCACATCGTGTATTTGATCATTTCATCATACTTGCCTCCGGTCAACTTTAATTTGGGAGTTGAGGTTCGAACACAAATACGTTTCCACTGAGTTTTTTCAGAGGTTAACTGCAAAAATTTTCGCTAGAAGTTTCCTCTGTACTTTATGGCAAGTCAGAGTACGAAACTTATTGAAGGAATAAAGTCGGGCAAAAAGAAGCCTCTAATATTCAAAAGCTTCCCACAAAACCTTATGGTACTGGCAATTTTTTCATGGAAAATTCTGAACCTAATCAAAGCTAACCAAGTTGATTCTTTTTAGTGTTCCAGTACCCTATGGCAAATACAAGCATAAACCCCAAAACAAACGCCATCAAAATCCATTGTAAACCAGATGAAGAAAAGGTTTCTTGCTTGCTTTCTTTATTTTCTTGCTTGTTTATATCTTCTGCCCTGTATCCTTCAACTTCTTTTAATTGGTTATAGTGGTTTTGATTCGAAGTGCTTTTCAAGCTTTTTCCAGGAGCAGTTCGATGTAGTTCCTTTTGCAAAGCCTTTCTTTCCTGAGCCTGATAAGATAACGTTTTTCCTACTGCTTTTTCCATCGTGGCTTTGAAATTCTGAACCAGTTCAGGATTAACAAACCCTGGTATCGATAAAAGACTTACTACCATCTGATTCAAAAAGGGATTGTTACAAGTATGATCGCAACAAGCCACTCCTTTTTCTACAACACTGGACGCATATTCGAGAGCCAGGGTTCTTTTCACGCCACTGTCCGCATTCCAGTATCCTTTGCGGATTGCTTCCAGCATTCGAGCGGTAATTGACTGATATGCCCAGGGATTGTACTGCTTGAAGAATTTCTTTATACCAAGCCTGTACTTATCCTTAACGTAGACCTCATAGATCTGCTGCCACTGGGAATTACTCACAGACTCGGGGGTAGTTACCTGAAATCCCCAGAAATTCTCTACAAACTTGGCCATCTCCCTGGCACCCCCGTATTTTTCCCTTTTCATGCCTTCTATCCACTTGGGATTAAGGTACCTACTACGTAGTTCTTTCCCCAAAACCCGGGAAAGATTTTCTACCCTTGCCTCCCCTGGCTGCCTTTGCATAGCAACTACTGCCTCAGGCGCGCTACCTCGAACCTTACGGACCGCCAGAGCCAACCCCCCTAGATATTGAAAAACGTCGTCATTATCCATGGCACCATAGAGATTGGATGAAAAGGAATGCATCACTGTATCTACCGAAGCAAGATTTGCTTTAAGAAGCTCATCGGCCTTTTTACCCCAGAACCCTGCGCCAAAGGCATAACCCACCCTGTTAGAATACACTTTGGCTATTTCGTCGTCTTTTTCCCATACGCCCGAAAGTCCCGTCATTTCAGAAACGCCTGTTCCATAACTGCCGGGCTTTTCAGAAAATATTCTTACCTTACTCAACTCTCTTGCTTCATTCTCAGAGTATCCCTTCTGTATGAGTGCACGCTCTATAATTTCCGCATGATCCTTCAGAAAATTCTCTACATCCTTTTGAACTAAAGCAGCTTTTACAGCTTTGTTTAAAAATTTTAGTTTTTCAGGAAATAAATCCCTGTACAACCCGGAAGGGTTTATAAAAACATCTATCCTCGGCCTACCAAGCTCCTTTCCTGAAACAGGTTTCAGTCCAACAACTCTACCCGATGCATCCCAGAGAGGCTTTATACCAATGAGATTTAAAATCACGGATTCGTTCACACCTCCATTTCTAATCGTCTCCACAGCCCATAGGACCACTGCCACTTTTCTAGGATATGTGCCCTTCTCTTTTAAACTTTTCTGAATGATGCCATCCGCAATTTTATGACCAATTTGAAAAGCTTCCCTGGTCGGTATTTTTTCCGGGCTTAATCCGTAAAGATTCCTGCCAGTGGGCAGTGCATTCACATTTCTCAAAGGATCATTTCCTTCTCCTGGCATAACGTAGTGACCAGACAAAGCCAGGACTAAAGAGTCCATCTCATTTTTTCCGGAGATGCGGAGTTTGGTTAGTATGTCCTGTTTTCCTGCCTTCGGATTAAAGTCCATTATTGAAGCAGCCATTTCCTGGAGTGCTTCTCCAGAAGGTGAAACCCCAAACGTATGCAAGCCATAGGGCATAAAAGATTGTTTTAATTCCAACAGATAGTGTTCAACCTCCTCGATGGTATCCTCATCAAGTTGCTCAATACCTAAATCCTGGTCAATTCCCAGTTTTTTCACCCCAGACAGGATTCCCTCAAATTCTGCGTGCGCAGTAACACTTCCGCCAGCTTTGGAACGATTATATCTCTGAATTTTTTCATATAAATCAGCGTATTCTTTATATAGACCGCTCTTTTTTATAACTGGGATTAAATGATCAATAATAACCCCTCGTCCTCTCCGCTTCGCCTGAAGGGCTTCTCCCACGTCATCAACTATGTAGGGATATATATTTGGAATATCCGTTATTAAAACTTCCGGGGGACAATTTACAGATAGCCCTGCTTGTTTTCCTGGTAGCCATTCGTGAGTAGCATGAGTTCCAAGGTGTATCATGGCATTGGCTTTAAATCCATATTTCAGCCAGAGATAAGCTGCTATATACTGATGATGTGGATAAAGGGTTGGGGAATGATATAACTTCATCGGGTCATCTCCCCAACCTCTGGCAGGTTCTGGCATAAGAACCACATTTCCGACAAATATTGCAGGAATTACGAAGCGCCCGCCTTTTACCATGATTTTAGACTCTTCCGGCTTTCCCCATTGCTTTTCTACTTCTTCTCGAAATTTAACCGGTAATCTGGAATACCACTTCAAATAGTCGGAAATTGGCACTTGCACAACATTTCCTGATTTTAACAACTCCTCAAGTTCGCCTGGCGCCCAGCTACCCACATTTCTTCCGTATTTCAAAATAAAGTCTTTTATGGTGTCCTCAGTAAACTTCACGCTTTTATCTACCTGATAACCCTCTGCATCAAGCCTTCTGAGAATCTGAGAAATACTTTTAAAGACATTTAGATAACTTGCTCCTATATTTTGTTTTCCCTGATTGTGGTTGTAATAAAGTATAGCAATTCTTTTTCTTCTATTGGGTAATTGCCTGAGCTGTATCCACTTGCTTAGCCTAGGAATTAAAAAATCTATATTTTCCTTTATAGCCCTATGATAATAGATAACCGCCCCAGTTTTTGAGTCCCTTTGCCTTATCTTTCCTGAAACGACAGAAGGTTCAATAAGGCCTGAAATCTCCGGGTTCGTCAAAGTCCAGGCAACTTCACGCAGATGAATTCCCTGCCTGGAACGATACCACTCATCTATTGTCGTCATATATAGATTTATCAGGTTGATAATAGGAACATCTACCTTTGATATAGCCCTCTGGATTTCTGGTTTCAAAGAGGAACTGAATTTTAGACTGAAAGAAAGAATCAGATCCACTGTGGGTTTCCCCGATGAAATAAAAAAGCTGGTAAGCACCTGTCCATCAGGTCCAAAAGCAGGGATTACGAAAAAGTTATTTCTTTCAAGCTTTCTAATTATATAATCGATTACTCTAACCTGCCCCCTGTTGAGAAATGAAGAAAAAAACATGATACCTATTCGGTAGTTTTTCTCGCTATAATCAGACCGCATTTTGTACCAGGAAAGATAGTCTTCTAAGTTTGAAAATATTTGATCACTATCCGGATGGTATATGCCCAGTTCAGGGTTTTTAGCTGGATCATCATACTTTATAGAAGAATTAATTAACCTGTTGACCACAAAAAGCACCATATTGATTGCATTTCTTACTGACAGATTACTGTAGTACTGCTGAACCATGTCATCAAATAAAAATCCCTTTTCTTTTAACTCCTTATCTCGCCTGGAAGATCTTACAGCATATATTTTCAGCGGCTTATCTTTCAGGGCCGGTATAATCTTCTTTATGATAAAATCAGCTAATCGATCATCCATAACATCAACTATGATGGCTCTAGAACTGAGTATCCAGTCTAAAGAGTCATCGGAGGACAATTCCGACACGGTAAAGAAACGAACTCGAAATAAACTATTCTTATTTAGTTCTTTCACTGCTTCAGAAATAACATAACTATCCGAATCTATTACAAGAAGAGAAATCTTATTTTGCAAATAATCGCCATAACCATACACTTTACCGGCACCGGTGAGGCCATACATTAAGATAAAGAAGGCTATATTAAAAAAAACACGGGGGCGTATCATTGAGCTTCCCGGAGTGCCACACCATTCAAAAAGGCATTTATCATCATCTTTAGCGGTGCAGGAACAGACTGATCTGAAGTCATGTAGTCAATAAGCTCATCTCTGTTAATGGTCCGTCCAGCAAGTTTAGAAGTCAGCCTAACACACAGATCTTCGAAAGGACCTAAGTCTGATATGAGATTGTGTTCATAGGCATCGCTAAGAGCAAAGGCCATTTCAATATATGAAGCGTAGGAAGGATCTGCTAGAAGCATTTGAAGATCTTTCAGGATTTTCCTCTTTTTCCCGCTTGCTTTGTAACAACCGCATCCAGAAATTAAATTATAAAGTTCTATCCTTCTTTCTTCTAATCGTTCGAAAACAGATCTGGGAGCCACTAGCCTATTTTGTCGAGAGATGGCTTCTTTGACACCTGCATATACAGCCTCGGCTATTAACTGACCGAGCTTCGAATGTCCTCCTGCTACATCTGCTGGAGATCCATCTCCCGATACTACTATGATTTCATCTGTTCCTGTGCCCGTTGCTTGCCAATCCCTGGGATCTTGAGTACTTCGGATATCCAGATCCTGAAGTGCAGCAGTTTTAGCTTCTGTTGCTGTGATTATGGCCCTTGCCATCGCTCGAGGCGAAAGCTTTCTACTGGTCATCAAAATTATATTAATAGTTCCCGGTTCAATATAACGTCCCTCATCCATCGATGTTCTCAAGGCATTACCCCTGACTCCAGCCGTAACCAGGGCATACACAACAAGGGTTCCGTAGGAACGTTTTTTAATAGAAAGGTTGTCCATGTCTGCACCGGTAAATAAAAGGCTTGTAGTAGATGGACTTAAACCCAGCACATTATATGTGTGTTCCCTCATCCTGCGAAAACCGATCTTGTGGCCCATCTTCCAGCAAGGCGGAGGAGAATAGCTATTACCCACAATTCTTATTCCATTTCTAGGACCTTCAAGGGTAGATATTATGTCCATTGGTTTACTAAAATTTATCTCAAGTGTTTTGTGAGGAAAATCGAAAATAAGGCTGTCTATGATGGAGGCTTGTTTGACATAACCCAGATTTATATTCACATCTTTGCGACCGGTTATTTTCTCTTCAAGAACCAAATTTTGAGGTTTTGCAAATTCATCATCATAAATGACAGAAGAAAGCCATTCTACAAATAGGCCAGTATTCGGAGATAGACGACATGTCAGACTGCAGGGGAAGTAATAAACTTCTCCATTTCTTATTGCATCAACATCCTTCCATCCCGGTCGAGAAAAAAATTTTTCTGCTACCTGCCTATCCTCACCGCATCCATAAACAACCTGAGGATTAAAGCGCTTCCATTCTTCAACTGTTATGGGCACAACCCCTTTACCATCACCAATCCTTAAAGGGATACCTCCGGCAAGTTTAATAATATCGTTTTGAAATGATTTCCCTGCCGGTACATAAACAGTTGACGAAGTACCTCTCCCCATAAACCTTAATACTCTTTTTTTCTTAACAGCCGGAATCCTGGAAACCTTCTTGGAAATCAAGTCTATTTGAGCCGAAATCTCATTAATTAAATTTTCTGCCCGACTCTGCCTTCCGAAAAGCTTCCCAACATGACGAATAAAATTGTATAGACCCTCTAGAGACTGAACATCAAAAGCTTCTACTTCCGCAAAGCGTGCCAGCTGAGGCTTTAATTCTTCATGAATTGCAGAGATAATCACGAGATCCGGATGTAATCTTTTTATTGCCTTGACATCCGGGGCGAAAAAACTCCCCACAACCTTTTTACCGTGCATACCGGCTTTGAGATCATGAACAGTTATACCCACTATCACATCGGTAAGCTCTAATTTTTCGAATACTTCAGTTGCAGCAGGAACCAAGGAAACAACCTTCTTAATGTTAACGGCACCTACATTTCGGGCGAGACAAAGGGATGTCAAAACCAGCAAAACCGCTACTCGGGAATAATATCGGTAAAAACGCCAGTACATACTACTTACTCCTCCGGAACATACACTACCGTCCCATCTTGTAATCTGTAAGCCGTTCCCAGACGCTCCCCAAACCCCTTAGCTTTTTCTTTCGTAATCCTGATGGCTTTAATGCGCCTACCCTTCTTCGAGATTATCTCAAGTTGACCCGTTTTGTTTTTTTTGAGTATGGTCACCTCGGATTTTTCACTGAAGAGATCAGATAGATGGTAAGCTGTAAAAAGAGTCAAAAGCAAACCCACGATAAAAACAAGACCCAGATCAAATAAATTAGCAACCCCGGAAAGGGGATCATCATCTTCCAAGTGCAACAGAAATTTTTTTCTTTTCGTCAAGTACTTCATGATTGTTCTGCTCCATAGCCATCAGAATTTCCGCAATATACTCCATCTGCAGTATGTCTTTTTCGACCCATCTTTTTCTGATGTTGTAAATTGTGTAAGCTATGCCCCCCTGTGCTAAACCAACAACGGTGGTTGTAAAAGCCACGACCAAATCCGACGATAAACGCCCCATATCACCCTGGGATAATGCCGCTAGTCCCGTACCCATGGGTATCAAGGTGCCCATAAGTCCAAGCATGGGCCCAATCCGTACCATCATCCTGCAAAAATCCAAACTGCGTGTCATATTCCACACACTCTCCTGGAGAAAGTACTCAACCTCAGTTGCGACTTCCACCTTATCTTGCCGGAGAATAGCGACGAGATTCCTGCAAAAAAGAATAACCGACGGCGAAGGCTTAACTATCCTCTCAGCCTCCGGAACATACTCCTTCAGTAGTTTGCCATCGGAAAATCTATTCCTTGAGACCCACTCTGCACAGAACTTACCTGCATGGAACAAAATCCATAAGGTAAACAAAGAGAGTAAAAAAAGAACAGGGTACAAAAGGGAACTCGAAACAACATAGATAAAAGAGCTCAAAAGAGCGGCAATTTTCATGGACGGCGCTCCTTTAGGACACGAAAGAGTCTAATTTTCTGTTGAATAACAGCGGTCAGGAAGCTGCCCCAAAAAAGAAATACACAGATTAAAATAACACCGATTTTTATGGGCAGATCAATAGCCCCCGGAATAAGCTCTTTATTTGCTACGATGTTGTATATTCGAGGCGCTTCTTTAACGCCAGCACCGAAAAGGAGAGTCAAAAGGGTGTAGGAAGCACTAACTATCATTGTTGATGCCACAAGGAACTCTAAGTCAAGATCTTCTGTACTTTTCTGTAAAAATTCAATAATGAGAAATGTAAGCAAACCGACACCAATAAAAAAGCCCCAAGAAATTCCTATCATGCTCCACATAGATCCAGGAAAATAAATCACAACAAAGCCCACAGTAAAGAAAATTACCGTCATACAAACGGGGCAGGGTACAAGTAAAGCTATCCACGCAGTGCTATTTACTGACTCACCATGGGATGACGATTTCAGGAGATATAATCCCCAGATAATCAATCCGATAGACACCAAGAAATGGATGTCCATCCCGTAACTAGCAAAATTAAGAAGAGCCTTGAATTTCGAAGTCAAGCCTCCACTTCTCCAGAGGTAACAAAAGTTCATAAACAGAGCAAAATATACTGCTCCAAATCCAGCAATGAGCAACAGCCTATGACGCCTATTACTATAAGATGTCACCCCACAATAAAGCCCGATTCCAGCTTTCAGAGCAAATGCTGTAAGAACCACAATAATTCCAATGGCAAACCTGCTAAAGCTCACGAAATAATCCCTACCCTTTCCTTTAGAATAATAGCCTAAATCCTCCGGTGATGGTTATCCCCGGCATAGGATAGCCGTCCACAAAAGAGTAATCCTTATCTGTTAGGTTTTCTATTGTTAAATATGGACTGAAGTGCTCAAAGGGATAGAGATTAAGCCGGAGAGAATATGTAGTAAAACCACCTTTGTCCACAAACTTTCCATAATCGGGGGAAAGGAAATTCCAGTTTTTGA
>JALXAE010000018.1 GCA_026992355.1 Syntrophobacterales bacterium
TTGCGAAGGATTTGATTAAATTGCACATTCAAAAGAATCCCTTTAATGAAGAGGCATGGGAACTGTATGATTCGGTTTCTTCTCCTGATGTAATGATGCATTGGGACCCTGAGTCTCTTTCAAAGGATGTTGCTGAGGTGTATGTGGACATGGGCAAGAAGCTCAGCAAAAAGGGTGATCTTCTTGGTGCTGCCCATGCTTTTCATAGAGCTTTAATGATTAACTCTGAAAGCAAAGGTGCATTAAAGCAGTTGGGGAAGGTTCATAAAGAACTGGGACATCATGAGGAAGCGGTATCTTTTTATGAAGCTGCCATCTCTGTTGATCCATCTGACGAGAAGCTAGTGCTTAAATTTGCCGATTACCTTAAAGAACTGGACAGGAAAGAGGAGGCTCGCGAACTTTTGGCGGAGTTTCTAAAGCATAAAGATAGTCCAAAGGTAAAGAAGGCTTTAGAAGAGCTTAAGTGATTGTTTCTCGGTGACTTTTTTGTACAAATAAGCAAAAAAACTTATAACGGAAAAAAAGGGGGACATTGGCGTCTTCCATCTTTGATGGGAGGACAAGTCAGCTGATATTTTTAACGACTCTTTCATTAATTTTCCCTTGATTTCTTCCTTCTTTCCTTATCAAAAACAAGAGAGAATCTCTGTTCAATTTTGATTGCTTGACATAGTGTCAAATTTTCGGGCATTTTTAATACCTGGATTTTATATTCTTAGCTGATAATTCTTTCCCATCTTCTTGCACTCAAAGAATGTCTTGTTCCCGGTAGCTGATTGTTCCGGATGTTAAGCGGTCAATAATTTTTACGGCTAACATAGGTTATTTTTCTAGGAATTTGGTTGTAAGTTTTTAGGAGGGAAAGACATGAGCATACCGAGGTGGTTTCGGTCGCTCATGGAGTCTGTGCCAGATCCTATAATCTATTATGACTCGCAGTGTCATATTGTTGGTAGCAATGAAAAGGGAAAAAAGGAAATATTAAAGACCTATAATGATTTAAGCTATCTTAGAGCTTGCGAGTTATTTTCTGATTTGGCTGCTTATCCTGGCAATTGTGAAGATTGCATCTTTCGTAAGGTTATTAATGAGAGGAAGGCACTGAAAAAAGCAGGTGAAGTTGTTCTGCCCGATGGAAACAGGGGATTTTTTAAAAGACATGTAACGATATTTGATGAAAATAGTGGGTTGGTTTTATTAGAATTGTGGAAGGATTTATCCAGAGAAAGGGGTTTAATACATGAAAATAGGAAAAAGGATTTACTGATTAGTGGCTTTTTTGAACTTTTTGATTTGCCCATGTTTATGACAGATGAACATTTTCGCATTACAGGGATGAACAGGGGGTTTGAGAAATTTGTCCGACTACCTTTTTCACATCTGTTGGGGAGATCTTTAGATGATGTAATAGTCATAAATGCCCAAGTTGGAAAAACCGACCGTTCCAATTCGACCATATTTGTGAGATCCAAATTAAAAAGGCATCCCGATGTGGAATGCGATGTTAAGATGTTGCCAATATTTCACAATGGAGGACGACTTGGGGTTGTTGGGTTTGCTTTCAGGCGAAGGAGTTCTGGGTTGGCTCATTCCTTCCCACACTATGAAATGGAATACTTTTTTGAAATAACTAGAGAAGCCTCTCATAAGGAAACTCTTGAAGAGTTTTTTGAGTTCGTGGATGGGCTGACTACAAAACATTTTCCTGGAGAACCAGATCCTCTGGTAATTTTGTTCGATGAAGAAGGGAAATCTTTCCTTTGGGTGGATAGTTTTGATGCGAAATGGGTCTTACAAAGGGATTTTAGAAAGGCCTTAAAAGATACTTCTATATTTTCCTTGTTTTATGCTGCTACTAAGGGGTTAAGCTTAAGCGATACACTTGCAACTCCGAATAAACCAACCCTTCTTCCCAAACCTCTCTTGCCATTTGCGGCAAATTACCCTGAATGGTTCGGTTTTCCAATTGCTACTCATAAACGAATCCTTGGTTATTTTTTCGTGGGCATATCTGACACACTGCCTCAGTACCGGGAATCCATGTACATGTTGCACGCTTTTATGACGCAGGTTGCCGGCCATATTAGACAGTTAATCTTACGTGAATTTGAAAAGCGCTCCGTTTCTTGGGATGCAGGGGTTGTTACCCGATTTGGGAGGCTTATTGGTAGAAGTAAAAAAATGCGAGAGGTTTATGAGCTTATAGAGCTTGTTTCACACTCCGAGGCCACTGTTCTGATTACCGGCGAAAACGGTACCGGTAAAGAATTGGTAGCTCTGGAAATACACCATAGAAGCCCTAGGGGAGGCGGTCCTTTCATTGTGGCTCACTGTTCAGCTTATTCGCCTACTCTGTTGGAAAGCGAGCTTTTCGGTCACGAAAAAGGAGCTTTCACCGGTGCGATAAAACAAAAGAAAGGGCGTATTGAAAGGGCTCAAGGAGGAACTCTCTTTCTTGATGAAATAGGAGACATTGCTCCAGCAACCCAGGTTTTACTATTGAGGTTTCTTCAGGACAGGAAATTTGAGAGAGTGGGAGGAGAAAAAACATTTGAAGCTGATGTCAGGATTCTAGCCGCAACGAATAAGGATTTGTATGAGGAGGTAAGAGCAGGTCGTTTCCGAGACGATCTTTTTTATAGGTTAAATGTCATAAGCATTCATTTACCACCTTTACGGGACAGAAAGGAAGATATTCCCCTTTTGTGCGATTATTTTGTAAGCAAGTATAACAGCAGGGAAAACAAGGCGGTGACGGCTGTTTCTCCTGAGGCTATGAGACTTCTTATGGAATATGAATGGCCAGGAAATGTTAGACAGCTAGAAAATGCTATAAGCCATGCCATCATTTTGTGTTCGGAAGATGAAATCAAACCGGAACATCTCCCCAGGTTTCTCAAAGAAAACATTGAGGAAGATAGTCGCTTCACGTCTCTTGCCGATCACGAAAGAAGGCTTATTGAAAGGGTCCTTAGAGATTGTAACTGGAATAAACATGAAGCTGCTAGGCGCCTAAACATAAGTAGAAGCACACTTTACAGTAAGATAAAACGCTACAGGTTGGTGCCAGAAAAGTCATTAAGAGCTGACAGGGGATAGTTAACTCACGTTTTCATCCACGGTTTTGGAAGAAAAAGTTTTTTATAAAGTTCTAGAGCATACCTGTCAGTCATACCAGCGATATAATCGCATATTCTCCGTTCTCTTGGTGCGCTATCTTTCTCACCGAATGTACCAATTTCCTGGGTAAATAGATCGTCATCTTGCAGAAAAAGGGAGAATAAATCTTCTATTACCTTTTTTGCTTTATCAATTTCTGTTTTTAAAAGCTTCGATTCGTAAACGTTTTCAAACAGAAATTCACGAAGTTCGTTTACGCAGTTCAGCATTTTCTCGCTAAACCCTATGTAAGAAAGCTCTACCTCAAAGGAATTGTTAATAATGTCCATAACCAGATTGTGAATACGCTCACTGTGCCGTTCGCCAAGAGTCTTTCTGAAATTGGTTGGAATTTTTTTTGGTGATAAAATGCCGGCTCGCATGGCATCGTCAAGATCATGGCTAATGTATGCTACCACGTCAGAAACTCTTACAACCTGCCCCTCTAGAGTGGTTGGCTTGCCTTTTGTGCTGCCTGATATCCTTCCCCAACGTCCTTTGGAGTGGTAGAGGATTCCTTCTCTAACTTCGTGAGAGAGATTTAAACCCTTTCCATCCTTTTCTAGGACGTCTACTACTCTGAGACTTTGCTCATTGTGGTGAAATCCTTGAGGAACAATTTCATTCAGGATTTTTTCTCCGCCATGACCGAAGGGTGTGTGTCCTAAATCATGGCCAAGGGCTATCGCTTCAATTAAATCCTCATTTAAGGCTAGTGCTCTTCCTATTGTCCTTGCAATTTGAGATACCTCTAAAGTGTGCGTCAATCTGGTTCTGTAATGATCTCCGGTGGGTGCTAGGAAAACTTGAGTTTTATGCTTTAGCCTTCTAAAAGCTTTACTATGGACAATTCGATCTCTATCTCTTTGAAAACATGTTCTTATTGGACATTCCTCTTCTGGTACAGGCCGTCCTTTGGATTCAGAGGCCTTTGTAGCCTTTTCGTGGAGAACCAAAAATTCCCGCTTTTCAATGGTTTTTCGCAAGATTTGTTTCATTGTCATACACCTGTTATAATGTTTGTTCATCTACGATTGTATAATTTGACAGGGTATCAACGATGACAAAAATCATAGAGAGATATTTTTTCAGAGAAATTTTTGTCCCATACGTTTTTTGTTTGGTTATTACCTTTTTCATTTTGCTCATGGGGCGCATTGTCCAAATTGCAAGATATTTTTTGCAAACCTCAGTTTCTCTTAGTGATATACTCCTTCTGATGGTACTGGCTGTGCCGAAATTAAGCCTTTATGCCCTTCCTCTTGCTACAATGCTCTCTATTGCTCTTGCTGTCAACAGAATGAACGGCGATCGTGAGATGGTAGCCATTCAGGCAAGCGGAATTAGTTTCAGAAATCTATGGAGACCTCTTTTGATCTTTGTTTTGATAAATACAGTTTTGTCTCTGATTTTTTCCATCTTTCTAATGCCAAAATCAAATTCTTTATTTCGAAAAAAACTCGGTTCAATTGGTGCTGCAAGTGGTACTGGGGTGGTTAGAGAAGGAGTTTTTATTGACGTAATTCCTGGTTTCATTTTTTATTTTCAAAGGGTTGATCCCGGGACCTTTACTGCTCATGGGGTGTTTGTTGAGGACCTCAGGAGCAGAAAATTCAGCGTAAATATATTGGCCAAGGAAGCCCGTATTTCCTACGATAAACTGAATGGAACAGTTTCTTTCTTCCTATCCAATGGTACTGTTACACGAATATCCTTAAGAGAAAAATCTAGGGGACAGGCTGTGTTTTTTCAAACTTATCGCATAACATTACCTGTAAAAAGCCTTGGGATCTGGAAAAATCCCGTAAGCGGTGGAAAGAATGAAATGACAATGAAACAGCTTAAGGAAGCCGCAAAGCATGTTCCACTTCATTATGCCAGGCGCTTTAATATCGAATACAATTTACGCATTTTATTGCCATTAAGCTGCATTATACTGGGTTTTTTTGTCCTTCCCATATTTGTTGCAACCAGGATTAGCAGTATTCTTATCGGAGTTTCTCTGACAATATTCGTTTACCTTTGTTATTATTTCTTGGTATCTCTTGGTAAAGGACTTGCCGAAAATGGAATAGTAAAAGTTGTTGTAGCCATGTGGTTCCCCTTTGTTCTAGTAGCGGCCTTTGCTTGTTGGTTATGGATGTTTGGGGAAAGAATTCAATTCAAGATTAGAAAGGGGTAGTTTCAATTTGAAAATCTTGCACAGATATCTCGTGGTTTCCTTTTTTAAAGTATTTATGGTTACTTTGATGGGAGCTGTTTCTGTTTTTCTAAGCGTTGATTTTTTTGAGAAAATAGATGACTTACTGGAAGTAAAGGTGCCTGTTGCTTTGGCCGCTAAATATTTCATCCTTAAGCTTCCTTTCATGATCTCCCAGGTTTTTGCCCCTTCTGTTTTATTATCGGTATTGTTTTGTTATGCAATATTTCACCACCGTAGAGAAATGATTGCTATGAAATCTGCTGGTCTGTCTTATCTGGAATATACGATACCTCTTATCATAGCAGTATCAATTGTTTCGCTTTTGTTTTTCTTTTTCAGGGAGTATGTAGAGAGACCCTTTACCGGAAAGTCGGAACAGTTGTGGTCATCTAAGATTTCTCATTCCCATAAAAAGACAGCCAAATGGAAGGAAAGTGGCATATGGTATGCCACAAAAAATGCTATATTTCATCTCAGATATTACGATCCGCAGAACAAAGTCTTCTACAAAGTATCCATTTTTATCCTAAAGGACAATTTTGAATTGCTTAAGCAGATCAATGCAGACAGTATGAGATGGGCACAAGGTAAATGGAGGTTGACGAATGTTAAGCTTTTTTCCTTTAATGGAAATACCGTGACTTTCCGAAAGGAAAAATCTATGGTTCTCGATTTGAGAGAAGCCCCGGAAAATTTCATTGCTATAAGGTCTCTACCGGAGACTTTATCGCTAAATAGATTGCTGAAAATAATATTTATGATGAAAAAGGAAGGGATAAGTTCAAGGCCTTATATATTGGAACTAAATGTTCGATTTGCAGAGTTTATCATGGTTTTTGTTGCGGGTCTTATTGGAACTTTAGCCGCCAACCATTCACTGGTTGCACCGAGTGTTATAAAAATAATAATATCAGGAGGGCTTCTTTATACCTTGTGCTTTGGGATGCTTCAAATTGGGATAGCCTTGGCTTCAGCAGGGTACGTTTCTCCTTATGTAGGAATATGGGCTCCTCCTCTGGCTGTTACTATCTTTCTTGGGTGGCAGAAAAACAAGCTTGTATGAGTTATTACAGAGGGTTAGTGCTTTTTAGTTTAATAACCATCTTACAAGTTCGTCAAAGTTCTCTATATGCAGTACAGCTTTCAGAGATGGATTTTTAAAGGCTGCGAAGACAACTTTTGCGTTTTGAGCAAAAATTTCATCAACTTTAGAATCTCCAACATAAACTATTTCATAAGGTTGAACATGAAAGTGTTTGATAATCATGTTCATCATGTCTTTGTTGGGTTTTGGGTTTTTGACATCAGATGCGCATACTACATAGTCAAAGTATTTTTTTAGATCGAAATATTCGAGAACTTCGTGGGTAGAAACCGTCCTATTGGTTGCCATTGCAATGTGAAATTTTTTGTGCAATGCCGATAAACATTCTTTTAAATATGGCTGAGGTTTCATGTATGGAAAGAAATCTTCAAATTTCAGGGTGAGAGCATATTCCCAGGCTTTTTTTGCCATTTCCTTGTCTGGAATTAAATAGGAAATTGATTCCTTTGCTGAATGCATATGGACAAAATCTTCCTGGTAGGGCTTTAATTTATCCAAACCAAATTTTTCTAAAATGGTGTTATAAAATTTGACATTTGCTTCTCTGGAATCGAAAAGAACGCCGTCGCAGTCAAAAACTACCACTTTAAATTTTTTCTTTGTCATAAGAGCTGGTTACCTCTATTGCCTTGAAAAGTTCGTCTCTGTTTATGGTCATGAATTTGTACAAATCTTTAAAGCTATCTATTCCGATACCAGATAGTGTTTTTCCCACTGCGAATCTTCCCGCAATGGCGTTTGCAAAGGCAATGGTTCGCAATATTGGGTCGGGATCTTCGATGTCTGTAGAGTCATGATCGCGCACAACGGATATGAGATCTTCAGGGAGAGACCAGGCTTTGGCAAGAATTTCTCCAGTTTCTGTATGGGTATGGCCAAAAACTTCTTTTTCTACTTCTATAAGAGACCTACCTTCCGCAAGCACTTTCCTATAAAAGTAAGGAGCCACAGGATGGACATAATAATCCAGTACTATTTTCCCAATGTCATGCAGTAGTCCACCAGTGTAAGCGAGGTCGCCCGGGAGGTTTTGTGCAGCAGCTAATGCTTCACTTAAGTAAGCAGTTATTAAAGCATGATTAAAAAGTCCCCCTTTGCACATTGAATAGCCACCTGTTTTACACGTAAATATTGTTTCGCAATAAGCAAGAAGAACAGTTTGTAATAAACGTCTTTCACCAAGATAGAGCAGAGCTCTATCAATTGAAGAGATTTTGTACCTTCTGGTAAATAGAGGAGATTGACAAAAGCTGATAACTTTAGCGGCAAGGACTTGATCTTTTTTTATTTCCTCCGCAACCGATGAAACATCATAATCTTCTGATCTTAACATTTCCAAGATCTTAAGTGCTATCTGGGGTATGGGCTTTATTTTTGCAGTCGTTTCTAATATTTCAGATTCGGTTGGCTTCTTTATCTTTTCAAATTCCTTTACTTGTTCAACTTGACCAAGCGGATCTACAGTGGTTTGCATTGAGCTCAGATTCAGACACATTTTGCAGGTAAAAAAACCGCCGGTTTCCGAATATTCAATAGGTATTTTTTCCTCTTTTAGGAAATTTTCAACAATATCAAAGGTGTGACCTCCAATGTTAAAAATAAAATCTTCTTCTTCTACAGGAGTGACCAGTGCTCCGCCGGCTACGCAAGCTCTAAGTCTAGATTTTATGGCTCCTCGCTTCAGGAGTTCCTTTAAGAAAATTGGAAGGCCGCTAGAGGCATACACGATTTTCTGGAAATCCGAGTTAGCTGGAGGTTCAGGAAGTAATATATGATACAAACCTCCAATTTCCGCTTTGTGGTCAACAAGGGTTACTCCAACGCATGTACCCAAGTATGCTTCCAATATTAAGGGTTGAACCTTGCCGATATGGAAACTACCAGAATCTACGAGTATCCTTTCCATAGGTCTATCCTGTATCACGTCCCAATAAAAGCCTACGAATTCATTATGAATCCCCAATGCGTAATTTTACACATATAACTTGGTTCGAAAAATTACAACACACAAACTATTTATGGAGTTAAAAAATACTTGCTTTCCAGAGTGTTTTTACTGGTTGGGCTTTGCTGAAAATTCCGTGAATTCAATTGCTAAATAGGTTTCAGTCTACAAATAAAGAAGTAAAGCAAAAGTTATTTACGTCAACGAGCCCTTTGTCTGTGATTTTAAGGGCTGGAATAACTGGAAGTGCCATAAAAGACAGAGCCATAAAGGGGTTTTCCAGTTTTGATCCAATCTCATGGGTTTTCTCCTTTAGTACATTAATTTTGTCAACCACCCTTTCTACTGGATCATCAGACATCAAACCAGCGATGGGAAGAGGTAGGAAATCCACATTATT
>JALXAE010000019.1 GCA_026992355.1 Syntrophobacterales bacterium
CAACCTATGCCCTTATAAAGGCAAAACAAGCGGGATTTTATGTTCCTGAATCAGTTATTTCGAGAGCCCTTTCCAACCTGAAGGCGATGAGGTCGTCTCCATGGAGAGATTTTGTTTTGCTTGAAAGTGGTCAATTGAGAATAAGGAAACCTGTATGGTCTAGCAAAGCAAAGGATAGGGAATCCCTTCTTTTGCTCGCTTGGATACTTCATAAGGAGGGTTTTGAAAAGGCAGCAGAAGATACTCTCAGGATGGCTCATAGTTGTACGAAGCTGACTAACTCTAAAGATGAAACTTTTCATTCATTGGCAAGACTTCTTGCTCTGGACGTTATAGTTTCGTCTAAGGTAGCATCAGAACCGAACGAAGCTGGACGTATAGCTGGAAGGTTTGTCAAATATTTTGTAGGGTCGGCTGGACCATTAACCACGCAAGAACTTGCCTGGGCATTTTCTGCCTGTAAAACCCTCATTAGTAGGGGAAGTTCGCAAAGCACTACCTTGAAAGCTGTTTTGACTCTGGGAGGTAAAAAGCTAAAGCCCTTAGAAATTCACGATGAAAAAGCTGCTGGTAGGGTTCTTTCTTGGCAAGTGGAAGAGCCTTTGACTAAACCGTGCATATTAAAAATTTTGTCCAAGTCCTCTGCATGGATAACCGTTTCTGTTGATGGGTTTAGGGAACCACCTAACATTTCTTCCAAAAATAAAATTTTGAGTATCGATGTAAGTGTCCGAGGGCATAAAGAAGATGGTTCCGGCGTTATTAACCTTAAAAAGCGTGAAAGGTTTCTTGTTAAGGTTACAGTGACAAACAAAGGTAAGAAAGTAATAAGGCATGTTGCTGCAAGGATTTTTGTTCCTGCCGGAATCGAGATAGTAAATCCTCGTTTGTACAATGTGAAAGTCAAATCTCCTTTCGAACCGTCATACATAGATGTACGAGATGACGAAATACGATTTTTCGGCAACGTTTCCCCGGGTCAACATGTTCTCTATTTCATGGCTCAAGCAGTTTTCAATTCGAGAAGCATCATGCCTCCACCTGTTATTGAGGCGATGTATGATCCTTACCTATTTGGATGCGGAAATCTCAAAACATTCCACGTATCGGAAAGATAAAGGCTATAACAGTGTTTAGAAATGCTCGGGAAGCTGTTTTTTAAAATATTTATACTTTTTTCTTTCATTTTTGTTTCTCTATTTATTGTCGGTTTACATATACAACCGATTGTCGAATATAGCAGTGTTGTGCATTTTTCTGATGGCACGGTCATGAAAGTCTTTCTGAACTCGAAGGGGTATTATAGATATTACTTGCCTCTTGAAGAGATAGATCCTTTGTTTGTGAAAGCAACTGTATGTTACGAGGATAAAAGGTTTTTTTATCATCCGGGTGTTGACCCGTTGGCAATTGGGAGAGCGGCTCTACAAAATCTCAAAGCAGGACATGTAATATCTGGAGCGTCAACGATTACCCTTCAATTGGTAAGGCTCTTGAGACCAGCGCCTCGAACCTACTGGGTAAAGATTAAAGAAGCATTGAAGGCTCTGGCATTAGAGACTGTTATGAGGAAAAAAAGGATTCTTGAAACCTACCTGAATTTAGCTCCCTATGGAAAGAACATAGAAGGGGTTGGAGCAGCTAGTCTGTATTATTTTGGTAAACTGCCTGAGGATCTTGATATTAAAGAAATAGCTTTCCTGGTGAGTCTGCCTCAATCACCTCAAGAACGTAATCAGCGCTACAGAATTTCTCTAATGAAAAAGGTTGTAAAAAGAATGGTTAAGTGCGGTTTAATTGATAGTAAAGCAAAGGAGATAACCCTGTCTGATCTCAATTTTGTTGGTTCTCACAAAATTCCGCAGTTTGCTCTCCACGTTGCCGAATATTTAAAAGAAAAATACCGTGGCAGAAACCACATTTTTTCAACTATAGACAGGGGAATTCAAGGAATTGTTGAAAGAATTGTTACAAATCATAAGGAGCGACTATATCACCTTGGGGCTCATCAGGCATCTGTTGTAGTTATATCAAATAAAGATAGAGCTATCAGGGCTTTGGTGGGAAGTGTGGATTACTGGGATAGAGAGCATTCCGGTCAAGTTAAGGGTTTTAATGCCAGACGCTCAACGGGTTCAACTCTAAAGCCTTTTCTTTATGCTCTGGCGCTTCAGAATGGGATAATAACGCCGGAGACAAAACTTCAGGACGTATCGAAGATCTATGGGTCATTTAAACCTACAAACTTTAGTGGTGAAGAAAGAGTACTTGTAAGAGCAAAGAAAGCATTGAAACTTTCGTTAAATCTGCCCTTTATCGATTTGATGCAGGAAACAGGGAAGGAAAGATTTTTTGAACTATTACGTGCCTTTGGGTGTAGATGGGAGAAGAGTCCTGGACTGACTGCAATTACAGGTGGGATAGAAACAACACTTTTACATTTAACTAACATGTACGTGTCTCTACTAAGGAATGGAAGATATGGAAAACCTAAATTTCTTCTTAAAGAGAAAATTAAAGAAAATAAGCTTATACACCCGGGTGCTGCTTTTCTTACTATAAAAGCCATGGCTACCGACGATTTTCCCTTTGATATGGCAATAAAAACTGGCACTTCTTTTGGCAGGAGAGATGCTTGGGCAATTGGAATAAGCCCGAATTATGCTGTAGGGGTATGGGTTGGTAATTTCAATGGTACAGGATCCAGGGGCATTGTCGGTGCATGGGCAGCTTTACCCATCCTGAAAGATGTTATGAATGAGATTGAGAAGCCCGGAGAACGTTTTCACATTCCGGATGAACATTTAAGAACTTTGGAGGTATGCCCGGATAGCGGCATGCCAGTTGGACGCTTTTGTCTCCATAAAGTACGAACCCTGTTTCCTAAGGGGGTTATACCGCCTGTGCCGTGTCAATGGCACAGAGTCTTCATGGTTGAAAAAAATTCGGGCTTTAGGGCTTGTCCTTTTAAACAGTATCCTTCTGGTTCAGTCCAGGCCAGAATATTCCTTTTGCTTCCATGGAGTCAGCCTCCGCCTTTTGGGCCTGATTGTTCGATATTTTCTGGAAAGGCCGAAAACTATGAGATTCGCATAGTAAAACCCGTTAATATGCGAACTTATTTTACAAATGGTGGTTCTTATGCCGTCATTCCTATCAAAGCCAGGCTCCCCGAAAAAAACAGTGGAGAACGAATATTTTGGTTTGTAAACGGAAAGTTTAAAAGGGTGACTAGAGGTACGAATGTGAGTTCTATTCAAGTTCCATTCGGTAGTGTAGAGCTTGAAGCTATAACGGAAAGAGGCTCATGGGATAAAATTCGAATATGGATTGTCAACACGAAGCTTAAGTTACTTGACACAAAGCATTTCCTTTCGTATAGCCAGAAGACCAGCGATAAATTGTAAATTTTAAAAGGCACGAACAATTGTTGGTAACCATATTTATTCTGAGAGAGACAAACTATGATACCCCTTCATGATACGATTCCCAGAAAAACAAGCCCCTTTGTAATGTGGCTCATTATAGCTTTGAACTTGCTTTTTTTCTGTGTTGAGTTGGCACTGCCTCAGCCAATATTAACAAGATTTATTTATTTTTTTGGGATAGTTCCAGCAAGGTACACTCATCCAGATTGGTTTTTCCACGGAGTGAGCTATTGGCCATTTTTGACCAGCATGTTTCTTCATGGAGGATGGCTGCACTTCATCGGTAACATGTGGACTTTGTGGATATTTGGTGACAATGTTGAAGACAGAATGGGACACCTCAGGTTTGCCATCTTCTATCTATTGTGTGGCGTTATAGCTTCCTTTACTCATGTGGTTTTTAATTCTCACTCTTTGATACCCACTATAGGGGCTTCAGGTGCAATTGCCGGAGTTATGGGAGCATACTTTACCATGTTCCCTCATTCCCGAATTATTACCATCATTCCAGTTTTTTTCTTCCCATGGATTGTGGAGCTTCCAGCTGTTATCTTTCTGGGGGCTTGGTTTTTTATGCAATTTTTTTCGGGAACCTTTTCCTTGCTTGCCCCTGGTACAGCTGGTGGTATAGCCTGGTGGGCTCATGTTGGAGGATTTGTAGCTGGGATGATCTTGTGCCCTGTTTTCCGGAAATCCAGCAGGAAATATTACATGGACGAATGGCATCCAATTAGGTATATTAACAGACCTTAAGTAGAAGTTACTTTAAAACAAGGAGTATTAAAAGATGACACCTTTAGATTTTTTTTGGTTTTTTCTTGTGTTGATTTCTCTTCAGCCTGTGATTCGTCAGAGAATTATTGATGCAGCTCGTCAGAGGGCCATATCTCGGCTGGAGACTGAACGGGGGTCAAGGGTTATCCTCCTGGTTCACAGGCAGGAAACCATGAGTTTTCTGGGGTTTCCTGTGATGCGTTTTATTGATGTCAATGACTCAGAAGAGGTTCTTCGGGCGATACATTTGACAGATCCTGAAATTCCCATTGATCTGGTTATTCACACCCCTGGGGGCTTAGTGCTTGCTGCGATTCAGATAGCAAGGGCATTGAAGCAGCACCCTGCCAAAGTTACAGTTTTTGTGCCTCATTATGCTATGTCGGGGGGAACCCTTATTGCTCTTGCTGCTGATGAAATAATTATGGGACCTCATGCAGTACTTGGGCCGCTGGATCCACAACTTGGTAAATATCCTGCGCCTTCGTTAATTAAATTGGCCAAAGATAAACCCATAGATAAGATCAGTGATGAGTTTTTAGTTTATGCCGACATGGCGGAGAAGGCAACTCGACAGCTAAAACAAACTATTTTTGAGCTTATAAAAGATAAGTTTGATGAAAACAAGGCTTTGGAACTATCTGAACTTCTTACAGAAGGGCACTGGACACATGATTATCCAATAACTGCTGATGTAGCAAAGAGCTGGGGATTGCCTGTAAATACCGATATGCCAGAATTGATTTACCAGCTTATGGCCTTATATCCGCAGCCAGTACGTCGCGTTCCGTCTGTGGAGTATGTTCCTGAACCGAAAGGTTCTCAAAAGGTACTAAAGTAAAATAAATAGCGTCTTTTCCAACCTAGCAATGGCAGATGCCACTGCTAGGTTGGACAATGATTGAAACTACCACCAGGCAACATCGAAACGATCAAGATTCATCACCTTATTCCACGCAGCTATAAAGTCTGTCACAAACTTTTCTTGATTGTCATCCTGAGCATAGAATTCAGAAAGTGCGCGTAGCTGAAAATTTGATCCAAATATCAGATCAACGCGGGTAGCAGTCCATTTCAATTCTCCACTTTTTCTGTCACGGCCTTCGAATAGGTCGTGTTTATCCGAAAGGGGAGTCCATTCTGTGCTCATGTCGAGAAGGTTAACAAAAAAATCGTTAGTAAGTTTGCCAGGGGACTTCGTAAATACTCCATGTTTTGCCCGCTTAAAATTAGCATCGAGAACTCGCATTCCGCCAACTAATACTGTCATTTCTGGAGCGGTGAGTGTTAATAGTTTTGCTCGGTCGATAAGCAATTCTTCAGCAGGAATGTCGCATCCATCTTTTATGTAATTTCGAAAGCCATCGGCTACTGGCTCTAGTAAAGCAAAGAATCTTTCATCTGTTTGTTCTTGAGTTGCATCGGTACGGCCTGGAGTAAAGGGAACATTGACATCAAACCCAGCTTGTTTAGCTGCCTTTTCTATGGCGGCACATCCACCAAGAACAATAAGATCTGCTAAAGAAACCTTTTTATCGCCAGATTGTGTTTTATTGAATTCTTTTTGAATTTCTTCAAGGATGTTCAGTACACTCGCTAGTTGATCCGGTTGATTTACTTCCCAATGCTTTTGAGGAGCAAGGCGAATCCTGGCTCCATTTGCACCTCCACGCTTGTCTGAAGCGCGAAAAGTTGCAGCAGATGACCATGCGGTATACACCAGCTCTGAAACAGACAATCCCGACTCCAGGATTTTGGCCTTAAGAAACTCAATATCGTTTTCATCGATTAATTCATGGTCGACCGGTGGGAGGGGGTCCTGCCAGATGAATTCCTCTGAAGGTGTTTCAGGTCCCAAATATCGCGAACGAGGTCCTAAGTCGCGGTGAATTAATTTAAACCAAGCTCTAGCAAAGGCTCTTGCAAATTCTTCGGGATTGTCACGAAAACGCTTAGCTATCGGCCCGTATATGGGATCCATTCTAAGTGCCAAGTCAGTCGTAAACATGATTGGCGCATGTCGTTTGGATGGATCATGAGCATCTGGTACAAGCTCTGCTGCATCTGGATCGGTTGGAACCCATTGCCAGGCGCCAGCTGGACTCTTTTGTAAATTCCAGTCGTATCGGAACAATATATTTAGGAATGTATTGTCCCACTTTGTTGGCGTAGGTGTCCATGCTCCTTCCAGACCACTTGTGATCGTGTCAGGGCCTTTGCCTGTGCCAAAGCTATTTTTCCATCCTAACCCCTGCTGTTCTATAGGTGCAGCTTCTGGTTCGGGCCCCAGATACTTGTTAGGATCGGCAACTCCATGAGCTTTGCCAAAGGTGTGCCCACCAGCAATAAGGGCAACAGTATCCTCGTCATCCATTCCCATACGTCTAAAGCTCTGGCGGATTTCACGAGCTGCCTCTAGAACGTTTGGTTCGCCGTCTGGTCCCTCTGGATTCACATAGATCAGGCCCATTTGAGCAGCGGCAAGTGGGCGTTCAAGTTCTTTTTCACCAATGCGGCGTTCATCACCTAACCATTCGGACTCGGGTCCCCAGTAAACGTCTTCCTCTGGTTCCCAAATATCAACTCGTCCACCACTGAACCCAAGAGTTTTAAAACCCATTGATTCGAGAGCACAATTGCCAGCGAGAACAATCAAATCTGCCCACGAGATTTTGTTTCCATATTTCTTTTTAACAGGCCAGAGTAATCGACGTGCTTTATCCAGGTTTACATTGTCTGGCCAACTGCTTAGCGGTGGAAAACGTATGTTACCTCCTGATGCACCTCCTCTGCCATCTATGATGCGGTAAGTTCCAGCGCTGTGCCATGCTAATCGAATGAACAGAGGTCCATAATGTCCATAATCTGCTGGCCACCAATCTTGGGAATTGGTCATCAACTCGTAAAGATCCTTCTTTAAGGACTCAAAATCTAGTTTTTTGAACTCTTCAGCATAGTTAAAATCTTTGTCTGTTGGTTTAACTGCTGAACTATTTTGATGAAGCATTGAAACGTTTACCAGATTTGGCCACCAATCTCGAATTGACCAGCCACCCAAAAGAGTTGGTCTTTTTTTGACTTTTTCTTTGCGATCCATTTTTTTTCTCCTTTCAAAAAATTTTTGGAGATTAAAATCTTATTTTTAAATGATAATTAGTTTTATTATCAAATCAATCTCAAATTTTCAAATTTCCTCCGCCACTTTAAAAAAATAGACAACAATCTTTTTCATTTGATTTCGGACTTTTTATCGGTTTGGAAGCCTTTCACAGAAAAGATTGCTGTACTGGTAATCCTAAGTGATATCCAGCTATGAGGAGAGTTAAAATTTCAGCATTAATTAATCGAAAATCAATTGATTATGCACATTAGACATGGCAGCATACAATTAATTTCGGAAAATTGAAGATTCAAAATCCGTAAACAGAAAATCTAAAAGATAAAGACCTCCAACGAGTTAATTTGCCTATAAAAATTCCATTTTCAAAAACTAGCATCTACCATCTCCAATTATAACCAATTTTCCAGGCATTGCGAGATTTTGGGACTTTTGCATGGTGCTTAAACTTTTAGGCTTTGAAATTTAACAGCCCTTTAACCACTTATCTGCTCTTTCAACAAATTCCATAGGCAATTTACTAACCTTACCATCAAAACCTACGCAAACCATGGCAAACTCTGCCTGTGTACATATATGATCATTACTGAGAATTTGCTGAATTATTTCAATACTTCTGCTTTTTATACTGCTAATGCCGGTTTTAACTATAACTATATCATCGTAGCCTAACGGCTTATAATATGCGCACGCAAGTTGTGCCACAGCTAGATGAAGTTTCCTTGCCATGAAATCTTTGTAGGGAAACCCAATAGCCCTGAAAAAGTCGTCTCGGGCTACTTCGAAGAGGTGAAAGTAATTTCCATGATACACTCCCTGCCCAAGATCTACTTCAAATAAAGGAATTCTCAATTTCGTCTTGTGAAAGGGAAAAATATTTTTGGGCCTGATTCTTTCCATTATTTGCTCCTTAAGAGTATGAAACATTTGCCTTTTTAGCTATCGATGGTATGAAGTTACTTGTAGAAGACCAGAGGAGTAAAAAATCAATAAATTATGAATAGATCAAAAACAATAGCTTTGAAAAAAAAATTTTCGGATTCGGGGTTCTTCATACATCCTCAGGTGAGAAAGACCCTGAGATGCATAGGTTGTCCGGAAACTAGTAGTTTCATTCCCGATAGGTTCCAGGTTGAAGCAGTAGAAGCTATCAAATCTTCAGATGTATTAGTTACTGCACCAACAGGTGCTGGAAAGACCTATATAGCTATAAAAGCGATTAAAGAGCAATTCAAAAAGGGCGGGCGTTCCTGGTACGCTTCACCTCTTAAAGCCCTGTCTAACTCAAAATATGAAGAATTTGGTCAGCTTTTCGGCGTTGAAAATGTTGGAATACTTACAGGTGATAGAAAAGAAAATCCTGATGCTCCGATCATAGTTGGAACTACAGAAATACTTCGTAACCAGTTGTATGACGTAATGTACCAGGGACTTAATCTGGATGTTGATCTTGTAGTTATAGATGAAGCTCATTACCTTGGCGAT
>JALXAE010000020.1 GCA_026992355.1 Syntrophobacterales bacterium
TATCGCCACAACCTTTGATAACATTGCCGATCCCAATACAGATATTTACGAGGTTTATCTGGGAGCTAAGCTTCACGACATTACAGATGAAGCTAAATTAAGTGTCATGCCAGGTGAAGTAATAGGCTCGGCTCTCAAGAGATTGCTCTACTACGAGGATAAAGAATCCAGGATAACCACTATAATTACTGAAGATAAACCGGTGGAGCGCCCTATAGTATGGGGCCCTGAAAAAACAGGTATTGAATTTATAGACCCTGGTTATACGGATGTTTTTGATGTTGATTTAAAGCGAACCAGCCTACTGGAAAAATTCAAAAGTTATAACCAGGCTGTTGAAGCAGTGCTCAGCCCCTCATCTTTTCAACGAGTAATAAATGGCTACACTAGATTGAAGGATGCTCCCACTGGAGAGAACGATCCGGTAATGTTTTTGGAAATAACAAGAGATTTCTGGATTGAACTTTTGTACGAACACATTGCTCATCTATTAAAAACAGGGGATATAGAAACGGTTAAAATATCTATGTCTTATCTCTACTCTGCCGCTTTTTGCGAGTTTTGTAAGGAAAAGCTTGAACAGTTGGGGGCCTCTACTTACGGACAAGTACGGAAATTGCAAAAGCGACTGGGAGTTCCACCGGATAAAGCGAGGTCATTTTACCAGCAGGAAGTTGATCTAGTGGTAGAAAAGATGGCAATGAAATTCTACGAGGGCAGGAAGCGCATTTTAGAGTTACTAACCTAACTTCCCTCTTTAGCTGTTTTGATTGTTTGTAGCAAGTAACCATTGGCTGATAAAAAAAGGCTGAGAGCAAGGATTCCTTCTACAGGGTCCATAATGTGAAACTTTCTTCCCGTGGGGGTAGTTTCCCAGAATTTTTGAGGTTGTTTGAAGGATAATACAAAGGCTTTGTCTATAAAGACTGAACCTATGGGAGTCGGCCTTTGATAGTGAAGTTTTATAAATCCGAAAGTTATTCCTGCCATCAATATCGTTAGAATGGGTAACGCAAAAACATGGCTAGTTATCACTATCCTGTAGTTGAGTTTTTTGGGTGCGATTCTATGGACCGTGAGATATGCAATTATTCCCATTAAAGTTCCAACGGAATTCAAGATCATATCGTTAAAATCAAGATAGGGGGTAAATTGCGGATGCCAGATATAGTTGAAAAATTCATCCGAAATTCCTAGAAAACTTACGATTATGAAACATAATAAACTATCGGGGTAAATCGACATTAGACAGTAACCAAGAATTGCGTATTGTAAAAAATGAATCATTTCAATGTTGGTGCAGATAAAAACAAATAGCGGACACAACAACTGTTTTCCGACCGATTGGCGATAGTATGCTCTCATATAACCTGGAAACCGTAAGGTGCCCGAATGAATTTAAGAAAAAATAGTTCAGGAATAAAAATAGGGATATTTTCCTTTTTAGCATTCTTCTTGCTAAGTCTAGTTCATGCATCGCTTTTACTAGCATTGGATCCTGCCAGGTTGCTTAAGACGATGGAGGATAACAAAATTGGTTCATTTGAGAAAAAGGTTGCACAATATTTAATTAAACACAGTTCATGGTACGACATTGCAAAAATTACGGAAAAGGAATTTTTGGAAACTTTGCACTATTTGTCAATTGCAAGAAGGACAATGCCATGGGGTGAAAAGATACCTGAACGAATTTTGTTCAATTACATTGCACCTTTGAGAATTGCTCAAGAGAGATTGGTATCTTGGAGGGGACATTTTTTTAAAATGCTTGCTCCTTTGGTGGCTGGTTCAAAGTCTATAAAAGAAGCATCCCTGAAACTAAACAGATGGGTGATTGAACGAGTTTTCTATAAGTCCACGGATTCCAGAGATCTTGATCCGTTAAGTCTTCTTAAACGAGGTTTTGGAAGGTGTGAGGAAATAGATTTGTTATATGTTGCAGCTTTAAGAAGTGTTTTTATCCCGGCTCGAATAGTATGGGTACCCGCGTGGAGGCACGTAAAGGGCAATCATGCATGGGTTGAAGTATATCTTGATGATGGAAACTGGCATTATATAGATCCAACATGGCTTCAGTTGCGATTTGATAGTGCCTGGTTTACACCCTTTTTGAAGAGCGTTCCAGGGGTATTTGGATATTCTCTCAGCGATAGCTGTGATAAATATAAGGTATCACCAAAGGATGCAATATGCGTGTTTTCAAGGCGTTATGGAAAGCCATCGGAACTGCGTGTTTACTTTAAAAATGGGAGTGCGCGTGTAAAAAAAGGGAAAGAAGTACGAATTTATATTGCTGTATTAAGTGGTCACTTAGTGAGACCCATTTTAGGCAAGCGACTTACTGAAAAAGGCTATGTTAGATTTACGCTCCTTCCCGGGGATTATCTAGTAATTGCTACAACAGGTGATAACAAAGTTGTTGTTAGGCGCGTGGAGGTCACGGCTGACATTCCGACTAAGGTTTTTTTGGATTTGGGTAAAAAGAACCGTTGTGAAAAGATGGATTTTGTTTTCAAGAGGCTTTCCTTACAAACAAATGTTTCCCCTATGTCCCGCGAATTGGCACTAGAAAGAGAGAGGATAGAACAACAGCACAGGCGAAGGATGGCATCTCTTAAGAACAT
>JALXAE010000021.1 GCA_026992355.1 Syntrophobacterales bacterium
TGCGGAATAATTCGTATATTGTTACAATTTGGAGGTATATACGCAATATTGCAGATATGGATGAGTTAGGCGAAATATTCGCACAACCTAAACAAAGGAAGGAGATATTAATATGGGTTACATCGAACAAAACTTAATGTCTGGGGAGAAGGTCATCTACCGGACGAAGTTGCATTGGATCATTTTCTTCTGGCCAGCCACTTTTCTGTTTATCGCAATTATAGGATTTGCGAGTGGTTCTGGAGCTATCGGAGGGCTTTTCATCTTTCTTGCAGCCTTGACGGGAATATCCTCTTTCATTAACTACTCCACATCGGAGTTTGGTGTTACAAACAAGCGTATTCTCATTAAAGTTGGTTAGATTCGGAGACATTCTTTGGAGATTCTTCTGACTAAAATTGAGGGAGTTGGTATCCATCAAGGAATTTTGGGTAGGATTCTTGGTTACGGAACCATCATAGTAACAAGGACTGGAGGCACCAAGGCACATTTTCATAAGATTAAAGCGCCTTTGGAGTTTCGTAAAAGAGTGCAGGAACAACTTGCAGCTGTTCAAGAATCAAAATAGTGACTAAATGGTGGCTACTTCACCTAACATGGGGTTGCCGACTTCGCCACACTTAATGCGAATTACCTTCGGTAACTTCAGATACCCGCCAACCGTTATCGGAAATGGCGCAAGAGGTAGTTGAATGCCTATAGCAGATTTTGATGGAAATACGTTTGTTGCCTTTCTAGATATATCCGGATTTAAACAGTTAATGAAAGACGAAAAAAGAGCTTGGAAAGCGATAGATAGATTATATCAGTATGGATATGATGTGATTAAAAAAATTAACCAAGAAAGCGGAGTTAGAGTCGAAGGACTATTTGTGTCGGATTCAGGGATCTTGTTTGTGCGCAATTGTGAGAATACAAAAGAATGTCTAAAAGTCTTATTAGAAAAAGTAGTAAAAGAAATAAATAAAAAAATGCTTGAAGACAATTTTATGCTTACGACATCAATAGCCTATGGACATTTCAAATATCAAGAACGAATAGAATTTGAGGGCATAGAAAAGAATCCTATTTATGGTAATGCTTATGTTTCTGCATTCTTAGACAATGAAAACGGAAAGCCCAAGATTCAACCTGGACAATGTCGTATTGTAAGGAAAAATTTGCCACAAGATTTAGTTCAATTTATAGAAAGTGAAGCAAACCATAACGATGAAGTCATACGCGTGATACGAAAACGAAACAATGACAATGATCATTTTTACTTCTATTGGATGGTGGAAGAGCCTTCTGAAATTGAAGAGTTTGAGAAAGAGTACAACGACTCATATAATCTTAAATATGCTGGGATGTTAAAAGCTCTAAAGCGGGGAAGGTATGAGCGCCACTTCAGATAACATCGGACATACGGCTACGCTTCGCTCAGCCCAGATTCACAAGCGAACTCCGTCTGTTCCCAGAAGATTAGGTGAAATGGTGGCAAAGAAAGTATGTTAAAATGTACAGATTAGGAAATATTGTTGTCATTGCTCTCTTTGCTGTTCTCCTCTTATTTAGTGTGGGAGCAAAAGTTAAAGACAGTTATTTATATGTGAAAGTAGAAAAGGAGGATCTGAGAGAAGCTCCCAACGGGAAGAAGATAGCAGAGATCCTTCAATCTGCCGAAATGAAGGTATTGGAGGAGAAAGATAAGTGGGTTAAGGTTCAGATCACAGGCTGGATATGGAAGCCATCAACCACACCTGATAGGTCTGAAATAGCGAAGTTGGAAGCAGAGCGAAATAAAGCTGGTACAAGGATAGCTGGAAACTTCGTTTATAAAAATGTCCGCTTCAAAAGTTTTTACGCAGGATATATTGAGGTTATAGGAGAAATGACCAATAATTCTGGCAGGAGCTACACCCTAGCGAACTTTATAATCAGCGTCTATGATAAAAACGACAATCTCCTTGCAATTGGATACATTACTATTTCCAACTTTAGGAATGGTCAAACGAAATCTTTTGAGACTATAATTGAGGCCAATTATAATTCGATAAGCAAATACAAAATTGATTTTGAAAACGGACTGTGAACATTTCATAGGATTAGTAAGTGCCACCGCTTTGCCTAACACATGCTTTGTGGTTCACTTCGTTCGCCCAAATATTTTGCACTTCGCATACCCGCCAGCGCTAAGTCCCTAATCCGCCCGACCACAACCCACTATGGCACACTTATTGCAACTTTTAATGATGATGGCGCCCGCTTTGGAGAAGCTCGTAATCTTTAAATCTCATAGAAAGGAGGTAAGAGATGGGATACGTCAAGCCGGAGGCGGTAGTGGAGAACATGATTCAGGCGGGAGCCTACAAAGCCAGCCTCTCCGCTAAAGACCTGCTTATAAGGGGGTTCTTGGCTGGATCACTGTTAGGGTATGCGGTTACCGTTGCCTTCTCAGCGATAGCCCAGTCGGACATGAGGATAGTGGGTTCTCTGGTCTTTCCCTTGGGCTTTGTGATGATAGTTCTCTTGGGGCTGGAGCTTGTGACGGGAAACTTTGCCCTCGTTCCTCTTGCTGTCCTTGAGAAAAAGACGACCTTCGGTCGTATGCTTTACAACTGGTTCTGGG
>JALXAE010000022.1 GCA_026992355.1 Syntrophobacterales bacterium
AGGAAATGGTATCTAAAAGTTGACGAAAAAACATCAGCCATTGCCATATTTCTGGAAACATCCGAAGGTAACAAGCTGAGAATTTCAAAATATTTGACGGAAATTAATAGCGCCAAAAAGGAACTGGAACAAATGAAAAAAGAACTGGACGAAGCCTTCGAAATATTCAAGCAGGAGTTGGAACAAAAGCAGAAGCGAGAAGTATCAACCCCGGAAGATATATGGAAAGAAATGTCCAGTATGGACGAGGAACAAATGTGCACCTTCTTCAATGCACTTAATGCTGACACCCGGAAGCAAGTGGCCGACTTTGTGTTTTCTCATGTTAATATGTTTTCCGGTCCAGGCCCAATATTCGCTGAATTATACAATCCAGAGACGGGACTGATGGAAAGAGACTGATATTTCCAGCTACTTCCAATTTCTGTGCTTTTTATTACATTCTACACCTGAAGATAAGCATACATTGAGATTCTGCGCAGAAAATCCTTAATTGAAATATTTTTTTGAAACCTGGCATGTTTGTTGCTTTTTCGAATTAGGGGAAATGCATAAGGGGTAAACAATGCAGATGGATATTTCTGTTTTGAGAACTGGTTTAGTACCTACCAGGAGAGCGGTAGTAGATCTCAACCGTGTCTGCAATGCAAAGTGTCTTATGTGTTATTATGCTCATAGCAATGAGAAATGGTCTAAGAGTATAGAGACCGTAAAAAAAGAGCTCGTGGAAGCAAAAAAGCGAGGGAATACATCGGTAGATTTTACCGGAGGAGAGCCGACTATTTATCCTCATATGGAAGAAGCTATTGAGTTTGCTGAGGGCATCGGGCTACACACCTGTGTTATTACCAATGGTCTGGCAGTTGACAGGATTAGACGGATAATTGACGCGGGGTGTAGGGAATGGCTTCTTTCAGTGCATGGCTATGGTGCAACTCAAGATAAAGTGCTCAATGTTCAGGGAGCGTGGAAAAGAATAAGCGACTGTTTGGAGGTTTTCCACGAAAAGAAATGCTTCGTAAGGGTAAACTGTACATTAACGAAACTGAATGCAAAAGAACTCCCTAAACTGGCGCTTTTTTTCGTAAAAGAGGTAAAAGCTCGTGTGGTAAACTTTATTAACTTTAACCCACATTACGAATGGGGGAAAAAAGATCAACCAGAGGTGTTCAAGAGACTGAACAAGGTTCAGGTAAAAGTTAAAAGGGTTGCACCCTTTTTACGAACTGCAATAGATATCTTAAATGCGAACAATACTTGGGTAAATGTTAGATACTTTCCCTTTTGTGCCCTCAAAGGATACGAAACACATATATGCAATAATCCTCAGGTTATGTTTGACCCTTTTGAATGGGATTATGGCGTGCATCCCAAAACGGTGGAAAGGTATCTTCAATTTGCAAGAGAGCTTCAGAGAAGGATAAATTCCAGAGAAGGTAGATGTTCCCAATGTGGTATTGTTGATGTATGTGGTGGGGTTCACAGAAACTACGCCAAAATACACGGTTACGAAGAAATGGAGCCTTACTCCCTCGTTTCCGACTATCCTTATCAGTTTAAAAAGGATTTGACCACCGACATTGTTGTACCTGTTTATCAACCCAACCATAATCTCAACAGGCTTCTTGAAGAAATTTCCCAAAAAACCATTCCTCCTTACAACCTTATTGTAACCTGCTCTATGAGAAGTGCTTCGATTAATCGGAATGAAGGTCTCAATCGTTCTCTGAGTCCCTACGTGATAATGTGTGATGACGACATAGTAGAACTACCCTTTGGATGGAATCGGAGGCTTCTGTACACATTGAAGGAAAATCCTGAATACATGGCAGTATCTGCGCGATTGATGAATCCTGATGGGACTCCCGGCATAAATGTATCCAACAACTACCAACTTGATCCCGATGTCGTGGAAACCCCGATGATTCCTACTGCGTGTTGCATATTCAGAAACACCGGTGTGAGGTTTGATCCTAGGTTTATACGGGCGGGATGGGAAGACACGGACTTTTTTATGGAGCTTGCTACCAGATACGGTGGAAAGTTCGCTATAGACAACAGAGTGAAGGTAGTGCACCTGAACGAAGAAAAAAACGACGGCGGGGCGGGCAATCTTTATAACCGAAGGATTTTTATGGAAAAGTGGGGCGTTTCACTGTCCCCGAAAAACCCAAAAAGATCAGAAGCAGGTCGGAAAAATGCGTCAGTCAGCTGAAGTCAGTGAACTTAGCGGAGTGAGAGATGTGTTTAACTATTTGATTCTTAATCCTCTGGACAGAAAGGCGGTTGATGCGTTTCTGAAGCAGGCCGTTGAGCTTGGAGAGTTCCGTCTTCTCAACAACTACAGAAGGCATCTGGAAAACATAAGGCGTATTGACGGAAATTCGTTTGTCGCCAGCAGAATTTTGATTGATGTGGACAGAGCCATCGAAGAAGCGGACATAAGAAGCTTCGTCAGGCAGTTCAATAAGGCGAAGTTTGTCACCAAAAGAGGGGCGATTGATGTGGGACACATCTGCGACATAGACTGTCTTTTTTGCTATCACCGCTTTGAAGATAGAAAGAAGCGGTGTTTCCTCCCGAAAGAAGAAATAATGAGAAGAATCAGGAGAGACAGGGAGGAATTTGACATAAGGGTAACGGACTTTACGGGGGGAGAACCAACTATACACCCTGATATCGTTGAGATAGTTGAGTTTGCCGCAAAGGTGGGTAATCCTATTTGTATAATTTCTCACGGTCAGTGGAGGAATAAGAAGAGGATAGAAGCGATAATAAAAGCCGGGGTTTACGAATTCCTGCTCTCTATCCACGGGCTGGAAAGGGAACACGACGCACTGACGAACCGCGGGGCGTTCCGAAGGGTTCTCGAAAGCATAGAGCTTCTTGAGAAGTGGAATGTTAAGTGGCGGCTGAATTGCGTCGCCAACAGGGTCAACATGAAGGCCATCCCCTACATGGCGAGGTGGGCGACTGAATTGGGCTACCCGCCCTACAATGTGAACTTTATCGTCTTCAGTCCTCTGGCCGGTTGGTACGAAAGACAGGACATTGACTTTCAGGCAAAGCATTCAGAGCTGGCTCCCCGTCTTCGAGATGCCATAACGGTTCTGTCTGAGAACGGTATCTGGGCAAATGTAAGGTATTATCCGATGTGCATGTTGCCCGGAGTGGAACAGCACATAACTTGTTTTCCTCAGATTTGTTACGATCCCTTCGAATGGGATTACAGGTCCTACAACGATCTGAACTACGGAACGATATATCAGGTTTATCTGGAAGGCGAAAAACGGGGAATTTACGCAGAAACGCCTTACAACATTTTTCACAACACCTGGTCTTTAATCCAGTCCTTCAGGCTGTACAAAAAAGCCCCCGTTTGTTCGAAGTGTCGGCTGTTTCTGATATGCGACGGTCTTTCTCAGCAGTACTACGGCAGGTTTGGGGAGGATGAGCTTTCTCCTCGTGAAGGAAAGATAATAAGAGATCCCGTGTACTTCAGAAGAAAGTTTTCTGAAGCCGTAGGAAGGGATTCGGAAGGTAAGGACTAGGTTTCTTCTGGTGAATGCTATGATGGCCATGAAGATTCTTCTGGGACCGGGGCTTAAAGATCCCGTAGGTAATGAAGCCTTTCTGGTTAAGTACTTAAAGAGGGTGGCAGATGTCAGGACCTTTGGTGAGGAGTGTGCCCGTTTTGACGAGGTTTTGAAAAAGCTTCCTTTCAACTGGAATCCTGATGTAATAATCATAAGGGACGCAGAGTATTACAGAATTCCAGAAAACATCGATCAGGTGGATGTTCCCATCGTTGCTCTTATTGGAGATTACAATCTGTCGCTACCCCGTATGCTTCCGATAATGGATTGTTTTGACTACTTCTTCTGTGATCTTAAGGGAGTAAAAATATTCCGAAAGCTGGGGTTTAATAACTGCGATTTCTTTTGTTTGTACGGTTACGATCCTGAGGTTCACAGGGATTACGGCGGTTCAAAGGACTTTGATGTAGTCTTCGTGGGCAACCTCAACCACGCCGTTCAACAAGAAAGAGAAGCCTATCTTTACGAACTGGCGAAGCTTAGAAGTTTTTACAGGGTTTACATAGGCACCGGGGTTTACGGCAGGGATTACGCGAAGCTTCTGAACGGTTCGTGGCTGGTTTTTAACAAGTCCATAAGGCAGGAAGCCAACATGAGGTTTTTCGAAGCACTGGGGTGTGGGACGGTGGTTCTCGATCAGGATCTGGAAGAGTTGAGGATTATGGGATTTAGGGCAAACACGCATTACATAGGATACGACTTCCAGACGCTTGCGGAGAAAGTGCACGAGTTTTTCTCTCGTGGATGTAAAAAGGTTACGGAGGAAGTAGGGGAGGCTCTCGGACCCCTTATGCAACATCACACCTACTATTCCAGAGCGCTTGAATTAGTAAACAGAATTAAAGAGCTGAACCTTGACCCGTCAAAAAGGAGGTTCAAGGAGCTTTCTGATTCGGAGCGCAAGAGCAGGTGGGAGCTTTTCTATTCTAAGAAGGTGTTCGTTCCCGGTACGGGAATGCTTGATAGGTTTCATCCAACCGTGGTGAGCTGGCAAAAACACCTAGTGGATAACGAACTGGAGGTGAAGAATCTGGATGTAAGAATGTGGAAGTGGTGGTTTGACCTTTTACTGTTAAGTGGTCTGGAAAAGCAGGCCAGACGCTTCTTTATTGACCGCATGAAGATCTTGGAGGCTATTCCTCAGCTTCGCCGTAAAGCAAGTGAGTTCTTCGGCTTTTCGAGACCCGTTGGCTCTTAGGGGGATGTTGAGGAGCTATGAGCGTTTACTTCTTGGAGGATGTGTCCTACACCGTAACGGAGTACTGCCCCGGTCCGTGCAGATATTGTTCTATCTGGAAGAAAGATGACAGGCGGAATGAGGAGCTCACCGAAAAGGAGCTCACGAAAGTATTTTCCTCGCCCTCTCTGGCCAACCTGAAGAAGGTTCACATAACGGGAGGGGAACCTCACCTGTCGGAAACCTACATTAAGGCCGTTGATGTAATTTACCGATACTTTCCCGATACGGTTATAGACACGCCCATCACCGGATGGTACCCGGAACGGCATGTTGAGGTTGCCAGATATGTGCTGGGTAAGTTTGATCTGTATCGGCTGGATGTGTCAATTGACGGCGACGAAAAGGTGTATCCCAGAATAAGGCTCCGGAAGGACGGATTTGACAGAGCCGTAAGCACGATAGAGCGTCTTAGGAGAATAAGGGGTTGCGTCGTCAGGATTCAATTTACCATTTATCCGGACAATTACGACCAGATAGAATGGGTTTATCACTTTGCCAGAAAGCTCGGCGTGGGGCTTTACATTGGCTTTGGGCGGTTTAATCCCGAACGGTTTGCGAACCATCACGATGCCCTTCTGGGAAAACCGCTCAGCCACAAAGACTTCGTTCCACCTCCGGAAGTGAGACGGGAAATATACCGCCAGCTTGAGAACATAGGGTTTCACAGAAGTCGATACGCTACGAAGTATTACTGGCAGAGGGCTTTGTGGGAGGGGCAGAGGGTAAAGTTTGAGTGTCTTATGGGAAAGCGTTCAATTGACATTTCTCCTTACGGCGATGTTTATCCCTGCCTGCTGTGGCCTACAAAGCTCCACATGGGAAACATAAGAGACTACGAAAACCTCGACGACCTGCTCGCTTCTCGAAAAGCCCTTTCCGTTATTAAAGCCGTAGAAAAGGAAGAATGTTACGAACTGTGCTCCTACACCTGCGCTCTGAAAGCCCGACTTCTGGAGCCCCACATTCCGGCTCACGGCCTGAAAACATATCGCAACAAGTGGGATTTCGTTTTTGACGAGAACGACATTATTCCTATTAAACCATGGTGGGAAGGCGAAAGGTGATATGGATTGACATAGTAACGCCAAAGGCAGTTCTTTTTTTTGCTCCTTTAGTTGAGGCTTTTAAGGCAAAGGGGGAAAAACCCCTTATTACCACGCGCGAGAGCGACGGATATACGGAGACGGTTGAACTGCTCAATCTTTATCGTCTGGACTTTTTTAAGTTCGGTGGGTTTGGAGGAGAAAACCTGCGTTCTAAACTGACGGCAAGTCTCGAGAGGCAGATAGCCCTCAGTGAATTTATAAGGAACTTTGATGTTAAGGTTTTGGTTTCCCTCTGTTCCGTTGATGCGAATCGCGTCGCTTTCGGGCTTGGAATCCCGATAGTTAACTTCTACGACATTCCCCTTTCGGACCATCGAGCCAACTTCAAAAGAGCGCTTCCACAGGCCAGACTTACCCTGCCTCTGTCGAGGGTAGTTTTCCATCCCTTCGTCGTGCCTCAAGAAATCTTTCTTCGGATGGCTCTGGAAAGGGATCAGATAGTTTCTTATCCCTTCATAGATCCGCTGATGTGGCTGGAAGGATTTGAGCCGAAGCGGGAATATGTTGAGGAAGTTCTGGGGATAGACTTCAGAAAACCCGTGATAGTGGTAAGAGAGGAGGAGTACAAAGCGTCCTATGTAGTCAGAAAGCTTCCCACTATATACTCGGCTCTACCGTCCCTCAAAGAAAAACTTGATGCCCGGTTCGTGATAATTCCAAGGTACGAAAGCGATTACCTGAAAGAGCTTTTTCCGTGGGCGATAATCCCGAACAGCAAATTTATCGTTCAACATCTTCTGGCTTTTGCCGATCTATTTATTGGAGGCGGAGGAACGATGAACATTGAGGCCACCTACTTCGGCACGCCAACGATATCAACGCGCTCCTTCGTTTCGCACTACGACAAGTACATCATGGACAGAGGACTAATGGTCTGGGCTAGAACGCCCGATGAGGTGGTCAGAACGGCAGAAACCGTAATCGGGAAAAGAAACGAGAGGCTTGCGGCAGAGGTGTTCGGTGAAATGAGGGTTGATCTGGATCTGTTTTTGTCGAAGATTTTGGAAATCGAACGCGGGGGATTATGATAATCTCCAGAACTCCTTACAGGATTTCCTTCTTTGGCGGAGGCACGGATTATCCGGCTTGGTACGAAGAAAATGGTGGCAATGTGCTTGCGGCAACGATAGACAAGTATTGTTATCTCTTCGTAAGACGGCTTCCACCTTTTTTCTGGCACAAGTACAGAGTCGTATATTCCAAGATAGAACTCGTAAAGGATGTGTCCGAAATACTCCATCCTTCAGTCAGAGAGGTTATAAGATTTCTGGGAATAAACGATGGATTGGAGATTCATCACATGGGGGATCTTCCCGCAAGGAGCGGAATGGGATCCTCTTCTTCCTTCACCGTTGGTCTTCTCCACGCCCTTTACGGCCTCATGGGAAAGATGCCGACGAAAAAACAGCTTGCCCACGAAGCGATATTGATAGAGCAAAAGCTTATAGGAGAACAGGTGGGATCGCAGGATCAAACGCTTGCGGCTTTCGGGGGATTTAACTTCGTCAGGTTCAGAAGAAACGGGGAAATCGAAGTAAATCCGATAGTATTGTCCAGAGAATTTATTGACGAGTTTCAAAGGTTTATCATGCTGTTTTTTACGGGAATACAGAGAACCGCTTCCGACATTGCGGAAAAGCAGGTAAAAAACTTTTCGAACAGACGGAAAGAACTGGAATTCATAAGCAGTTCCGCCGTTGAAGCGCTCGACATATTGAGAAAAGAGGACATAGAAGCCTTTGGAAAACTACTCCACGAAGCGTGGAAGCACAAGCGAAGTCTTGCAAGCTGTGTCTCCAACGGCGTAATTGACGAAATGTATTCGGCGGGAATTTCCGCCGGGGCTCTTGGAGGAAAACTGCTGGGGGCAGGAGGAGGCGGTTTCATTCTTTTCTTCGTTCCTCCGTCCAGGCACGATGCGGTGAGGGATGCGTTGAGAAAACTGCTTTATGTTCCCGTAAGGTTTGAATTTTTGGGAAGTCAGATAATTTACTACAAACCGCAGCGGGAATAGAAGATGGATTCTTCTGTAGGAAGCATTGACGCTTTGATTCTTTGCGGAGGAAGGGGTATCCGGCTGGGGCACATGACGAAAAATGTCCCAAAGCCAATGCTCGAAGTCGGTGGTAAGCCCTTCTTGGAGCTTTTAATTGAGAAGTTGATAGAAAAAGGGTTAAAGAGGTTTCTTCTGTGCGCGGGTTATAAGGGTTTCGTGGTAAAGGAGTATTTTTCGGCTTTTCACAGAAGGGGCGTTGAAATAACGGTCCTGATAGAAGAAACTCCCCTTGACACCTTCGGTGCACTGATAAACGCTTCGCCTTTCGTTCGCAGTGATCCATTTTTCGTATTCAACGGGGATTCCTTTTGCGAAACGGATCTTGGGAAAATGGTAGAACTATTTAATTCTGACGATGTGGTGGGTTTACTTTGCGTAACGCAAAACGCGGTGGAAGGGGGAAAAGAGAAGGGGAGTTATGGGGCAGTCGTCCTCGACGGGGACTTCCGAATCGTTCGGTTTGACGAAAAGGGTTCTGCGGGTGAGAGTGGCCTGATAAACGCCGGGATTTACCTGTTTTCCCGAAAGGTTTTCCAATTTCTAAAGTCGGTTCCGTCTTCTCTGGAGAAGGATCTCCTGCCGCGACTTGCCGCCGACGGGAGTTTGCGGGCATTTAAGACGGACGGGGTTTTGATAGACATAGGAACACCGGAAAGAATTGAAACTGCAAGGAGAGTGCTACGAAATGGCTGAAGTAAGCGTTTTGGTTACGGGGGGAGCAGGTTATTTGGGTTCAATCCTAGTTCCCGAATTGCTTGCGAAAGGTTATTCCGTAACGGTTCTTGATAACCTCATGTACAATCAGGCGTCCCTTTTTCACTGCTGTAGCTTTGAAAACTTTAACTTCGTCAGGGGAGACATCCGCGACGGAAAGCTCGTGAAAGAGTTAATTCCCAAGTTTGATGTGATAATTCTTCTTGCCGGTATCGTGGGGGCTCCTGCCTGTTCGCAGAATCCGGAAGTGGCGCATTCGGTAAACTACGACGCTCACATGAGCCTCCTCAGGTTCGTAAGTTCCTCTCAAGTGGTGCTTTATCCCTGTACGAACAGTGGTTACGGAATCGGAGAAAAGGATAAGTTCTGCACCGAAGAGACTCCTCTAAGACCCATTTCTCAGTACGGACGGGACAAGGTTGAGGTGGAAAAGGCGGTGCTTGATAGGGGAAACGGGGTCAGTTTAAGACTGGCTACGGTTTTCGGAATGAGCCCCAGAATGAGACTGGACCTTATGGTGAACGACTTCGTTTTCAGAGCTTACAGGGACAGGGTGATAGTGCTTTTTGAAGAGCACTTCAGAAGGAATTTTATTCATGTAAGAGATGTTGCAAGGACATTTATATTTGCGATTGAAAACTTCGAAAGGATGAAGGGGGAACCCTTCAATGTTGGTTTGAGTTCCGCAAACCTTACCAAGAGAGAGCTCTGCGAACTTATCAAGAAGTTCGTGCCGGATCTTTACATACACTCTGCCCCCGTCGGGGAAGATCCGGACAAGAGAGACTACATCGTAAGCAACGAAAAGCTGGAGTCTCTGGGGTGGAGACCCCTCTACGATCTGGAGTTTGGTATAAACGAGCTTCTGAAAGGGTATAAAATGCTGAAGCTCTCGAACTTCGCTAATGTTTAACGATTCCTAGAGGAACGGCCATGAAGATGAAGGTTCCCTTTGGGACTATTACGATAACGGATAGTGCGAAACGGCTGATAAGGGATTCTCTTGATCGGAAAAGGATTTCTCAGGGACCCCTCGTAAGGAAGTTTGAGAAACTTCTGGCCGAAAAGGTCGGCTCAAAAGACTGCGTTGCGGTAAGCAGTGGCACTGATGCGCTTACGATTGCTCTTGCCGTTTTGTACGACTTTGGAGCAAAGCGGAACGACGAGGTTATCGTTCCTGCCCTTACATTCGTTTCGACGGCGTCAGCCGTCGTGCACGCTGGGTTTAAACCCGTCTTCGTGGATGTAAGGATAGATACCCTCAACATAGATGTGGAAAAGATACCTTCCGCGATGACGGAAAGGACGGTTGCCATTCTGCCCGTGCACCTTATGGGAAAGCCGGCGGAGATTAAAGCCATAGTTGAGCTGGCGGAGAGCAGGGGAATTAAGGTTGTAGAAGACTGTGCGGAAGCCTTTGGAGCGTTTTGGAAAGGAAGGCATGTGGGGAATTTCGGTGACATGGGAACCTTCAGCACCTACATAGCTCACACGATAACCACTGGAGAAGGAGGAGCAATCGTCTCGGGAAACGACGAATACCTGAAGTCGGCGAGGTCGTTGAGGGCTCACGGGCGGGTTTGCAACTGCGAGGTGTGCGTCTTAAGCACATCCATGGCGCACTGCGAGAAGAGGTTCAGATACGGTGGAGAAGATGTCAGATTTCTGTTTGACAGGATTGGATTTTCCTCAAAGATGAACGAGCTTGAGGCTGCCATAGGCATTGGGAGTCTTGAGGTTTACGAAGAAATACTGAGAAAAAGGAGCGAGAACTTCTGGTGTTTAAGAAAGTTGCTGGAAGAATTTGAGGAGTTTTTTTACCTTCCCTTTGAAGAGAAGGACGAAAAGATAGGACCACACGCTTTTCCGATAGTTTTAAGGGAAGGTGTAGGTTTTTCCAGAAACGAACTGGTTAACTTTCTGGAGCGGAAAGGAGTAGAGACGCGAACCCTTTTCGCTTCCATACCCACTCAGTATCCTGCGTTCAGGTGTTTGGGGTACGGAGAGGGAAGTTTTCCTTCCGCTGAGTACATCGGAAAAAACGGCCTGCACATAGGAGTTCATCAGGATTTGGGCAGGCAGGAAGTGGAGTATGTGGCAGAAGTTATAAAGGACTTTTTGAGGAAACACCGATAAAACCGAATTTTTACGAGGAACGAAAAATGTTTCATTCTTTTGACGAAGCCCTTTTAAGGAGGCTGGAAGAGAAGGCGAAGGAGATTCGCTTAACCGTTCTGGACATGTGTTCTCAGGCGGGAACCGGACATGTAACTTCGTCCTTTTCCTGCGTGGAGATTCTGGTAACCCTGTTTTACGGTGGAATACTTAAGTTCGATCCGACCAATCCCGGGTGGGAAGATAGAGACAGGTTTATTCTCAGCAAGGGTCAGGCAAGTGCTATCTTGTACCCAATTCTTGCGGATCTCGGCTACTTTCCCAAGGAAAGGCTTAAAAGGTTTTGTCGGGAAGACGGTTCCTTTGGAGTTCACCTCCAGCACGATGTCCCCGGAGCCGAAATAACCTCCGGTTCTCTCGGACACGGCTTGGGGATTGCGAGTGGCATTGCCTTAGCCGGTAAAATGGACAGGAAGTTGTTCATGGTTTTTACTCTACTGGGTGATGGGGAATGCTACGAAGGCTCAGTTTGGGAAGCCGCAATGTTTGCGGCTCACAACAGACTAAACAATCTCGTAGCCATAATTGACAGGAACTCTCTTTGCGTTACCAACTTCACTGAAAACATGCTAGAACTTGAGCCACTGGATGAGAAGTGGAGGTCTTTTGGTTGGAATGTGAGAACCGTCAACGGTCATTCCTTTCCCCAGTTGTTGGAAGCACTTGGTGATGTGAGGTGCCGATATTCGTCCAGACCAACGGTGATCATAGCCAGAACGGTGAAAGGGAAAGGGGTAAGTTTTATGGAAAATGTACCTCTGTGGCACGGTGCGGCACCCGGCGGGGAGGAAGCAAGGAAGGCGAGGGAGGAGTTAATGCGGTCGAAAACTGAAACTAAATGATGGTGGAAAAAGATGAAGTGGAAGACCTTACGGGACTTTTTCTGGAATCGGGTTTACGAATTGGCAATGGAAGATAGAAATATCGTGGCGGTGATTGCCGACATGGGTGCGCCGGCACTCGATAGTTTCAGGGTAAACCTGCCGTCTCAGTACATAGATGTGGGCATAGCGGAGCAGAATGCCATTTCTCTGTCGGCGGGTTTGTCTCTGGGGGATAAAAAACCCTTCGTGTACGCCATCGCACCGTTTATCACGCTCAGGTGCTTTGAACAGATTCGAGTTGACCTTGCGGCAATGGACTTGCCCGTTACGATAGTCGGAGTTGGAGCGGGGATGAGCTACGACGACTCCGGTCCAACTCATCACTGTGTGGAGGACATAACCGTTTTGAGTCCCCTTCCGAACTTTTACATACACAACATAAGCGATCCCGTAATGGCAAGAGCATTTGCCGACATTTCGGTGAAATTTCCTCATCCCAATTATGTAAGGTTGGACAGGAAGGTCCTTCCCAAGATATACCCCGAGGATTTTTCTTTCGACGACGGGTTGTCCCTGTTAAAGGAAGGCAACGACTGCGTTATCGTCGCTACGGGCAATATGGTTCACAGGGCTCTGGAAGTAAGCCAGATTTTGGAAGCCAGAGGAATATCCTGTGGAGTGATAGATGTTTACGAATTTCCAGTGAATGCAAGGTTGTTGTTGGAGTTTATTGCACCGGTTGAGCGAGTTTTCACTCTGGAAGAACACTCCCTTCGTGGGGGACTTGGGAGTGTAGTGGGCGAGGTCATGCTTGACGGTGCCGTTTCAAAACCCCTTTACCGCATGGGAATAGATACGAAAAAGGGGTTTTGCTACAGGTACGGGGGACGGAACTACCTCCAGAAGTGTCTTGGGTTGGATCCGTTAACTATTGCCGAAAAGATTACGACTGCTTTTACAGGAAGCTAGCCTTTCAACGAGGGTGCTATGTCAGTGGATTTGATGCTCGTAAATCCGGGTGGCAGAAGGAAAATATACCAGCACTTGAGCAACGACCTGACTGCTATAGAACCTCCAATTTGGGCGGGTTTAATAGCGGATTATGTGAGGCGAAAGGGCTATAGTGTAACGATACTGGACGCAAACGCGGAGGAACTTACTCCGTCTGAAGTTGCAGACATAGTGGCGGAAGAAAACCCCACGCTCGTCGGCATAGTGATATACGGCCACAACCCTTCTGCCTCTACCACCGTGATGCCGTCAGCTAGGGAGATAGTGCAGACCCTAAAGGAGAAAACTCCCGACGAGCCAATAGTATTAGTTGGGGGGCATGTAGCGGCTTTGCCTCATCGGACCATGAAAGAAGAAAAGGCAGATTTCGTCTGCGACGGGGAAGGGCCGATTACGGTGGTCGAATTACTGCAGGCTTTGAAGTCGTCGAATCCGGACTTCAGGAAGGTCAGAGGATTGTTGTTCAGAGAGGGGGATCAGATAATTCAAACTGAACCTGCGCCTCTCGTTACCGACCTTGACGCTGAGATGAAGGGAATACCGTGGGATCTGTTGCCCGTGGAGAAGTATCGGGCTCACAACTGGCACTGCTTTGAAAACATAGCTGAGAGGCAACCCTATGCGGCTTTGTACACTTCTCTGGGATGTCCCTTCAGGTGTGATTTCTGCTGTATTCAGGCACCGTTTAAGCGAGGAGAGCTGGCTCTGGGTTATCCGAAAAAAGTGAATTCCTACAGGATGTGGAATGCTTCGTCCGTTATAGAACAGATAGAATTTTGGGTGGAAAAGGTTGGAGTAAGGAACATAAAAATTGCCGACGAGATTTTCGTACTCAACAAAAAACATGTCGTTTCCATCTGCGAAGAAGTGATAAAGAGGCGGTACGATCTAAACATGTGGTGCTACGCCAGAGTTGACATTGCAAACGACGATAAACTTCTGGATCTTATGGCATCAGCAGGTTTTAGGTGGGTGTGCCTTGGAATAGAGACCGGCAACGAAAGGGTTAGATCCGATGTAAAGAAGCGTTTTTCTCAGGAAGCGATATTCGAGGGGGTCAGGAAGTTTAGATCAGCAGGTTTTAACATAATAGCCAATTACTTATTCGGACTACCGGAAGACGACTTCGACAGCATGAACGACACATTAAACCTTGCCTTTGAGCTAAATTGTGAGTTTGCAAATTTTTACTGTGCTATGGCCTATCCGGGTTCTGAACTTTTTTCGAGGGCTACTTCCGAAAACTGGCCGTTACCCGATTCGTGGTCCGGGTATGCCCAGCATTCTTTTGATACCTTTCCGTTGCCCACAAAGTATTTGAGCAACAGGGAAGTTTTGGAATTCAGAGATAAGGCCTTTAACGAATACTTCTTGAGAGAAGAGTATCTAAACATGGTGAAGAACAAGTTTGGAGACGATGTCGTGAAGCACATTAAACTCATGACGGCCACGAAGTTGAGAAGAAAGTTGCTCGTTCAGGACGATCAGAGAGGGTGAGAAGACGGAACGATGAAAGTAAGAGAGTTATCGTCGCTTCCCGAAGTTCTTTTAATAGAACTGGATCCTTTCGAAGATCACAGAGGCTTTTTCGTGGAGCTTTACAATAAAGATCTGTATGAAAAAAGCGGTATATCGGTAAACTTCGTGGAAGACGATGTATCCGTATCAACGAAGCATGTTCTCCGGGGCATACACGGAGACTTTAAGACTTGGAAGTTGATAACATGTTTGACGGGAAAGATTTATGTCGTCGTCGTGGACTGCAGGACTGATTCAGAACGGTTCGGCAGGTGGCAGTCGCTGGTGTTATCCGAACACAACCGACTGCAACTCCTGATTCCCCCGGGATACGGGCTGGCTCACTTGGTTCTCAGCGAAGTAGCTATTTTGCACTATAAACAGAGTGAATATTACGACCCGAAGGGTCAATTTACATACAGGTGGAACGACGATAGGTTCAAAATATGGTGGCCGGTTGAGGATCCTATTCTTTCTCAGAGGGACGAAAAAGGAGGTTGTGTATCTGAATGAAGAAGGTAAAAACTCTCTTCGTTTTGCACGAACAGTTTGGCCATTTCACATGTTGTCCCGGATACACTGAGGTATTTAAGCCTTTTATTTGTTCCGGTTATGTCGGTGAGTTCGATGTATTCGTATATCAAAGACCCTTAAGGAAGATGAGAGGTGCGGCGCAATTTGGCCCACGACGACACGCCGTAATGGTTCTGAACAAACTGAAGGAGCAGATAGGAGATGAAGAAGTAGTAATATTTTGTGCAGGCAAACATTCAGAAGATTTTATTGAACACCTTAAGAAGTTCAACATTGTTTGTTTTGCGGACGAGAACCCCCGTGTCGTTGGAACTAGATTCCACGGTTATGATGTCGTTTCCGTTAGTGATGTACCTTCGTCCGTAAAACACCTCGTAATTTCGTCTTTTCTGCACGAAAAAAAGATAGGTCCCAAATTGCGCAGAATTTTTCCCGATCGCAACATTTACACTCTTTACGATGGTTTTATGTCAAACCACGAACAGCTAAAAAGGGTCATAAAATCCTTTATAGGAAAGGAATTGTTAAACAGGGTTTACGGCTTCAGGCCGGAGCTCCTGGTGTACACGCCAACATGGGCCGGTGAGAACATTCCCAAGCAGTATTTCGTAAAGGCGAAGGCTATAAACCCTGACATGAAGATATTTACGATATGGTGGGATTTTGACGACGAGGGAAAGGTTAACTCGTTGCTGGATCTGGAAAACGATTCCACTCTCTTTGCGTTGGAAAAGGCTTCTCTGGAGTTTGCAGACTTTATAGCAGAGAACTCCAATTACACGCGACTTGCCAAGCTGTACAGAAGGGAGGGCATTTACAGGTATTATCCGAATGTGGAACGGGTGTACTGGTGGCCCACGATTTTTGATCCGGAGTATTATCAAAAATTGTATCTGCCTAAGAAGTACGACATAGCTATATTTGGTTCCCCAGAGGGAAAGAGAGCTAAGTGGATTGAATTCCTGTCCAAGGAGTACGGAGACAGATTCCATCACTTTGGGACACTACAGGAGCGGGAAGCATCCCTTAAAAACAATTGGTTACCCAAAGAAGAATATGTGAAAAAAATAAACGAAACGAAGATATTTGTAAATACTCAGACCTTAGAATGGCGTGTTTCTTTCAAAGGTAAAGTTAGAGAAGCACTGGCCTGTGGAACTTTCGTACTGGAGGAGGATAATCCGGAAACGAGAGCCTTCGTTAAAGAGGGAACGGGTGTAATATACTTTAACGGTGAAAAAGACCTTAAGAGCAAAATAGATTATTATCTGAGCCACGATAAAGAGAGAGAAGAAATTGCGGAACGGGGATATAGGTGGTTTAACGACAATTTCAGTCATACGAAGTGGGTCAGATTTATACTTGAGAAGTTGGAGATAATGTAGTCTTTCCGTATTTTCGTAGAGGGAGACTTTTCCTGTGAGGATTTATTGCTACTCTCCGTGGGCAACTTTACAAATATGGAACGACGGACATTATGGTCCGTGTTGTGCCATTAAAATTCCGTTGAAGAGTTTTCCTAAAGATAAAAAAGATATTTTTGAATTGTTTAACTCAAAAGAAATGCAGGCAATCAGATGGAGGCTTGTCAATGGAAAAGTAAACCTAGTGCCCTGCTCCAATTGCTACCACAGAAATTTCTGGCATCAAGACGATTATTCGTTTAGTTACCATGCATTAGCTAAAAGTTTGCCGATGTACACATCGAAAGAGGGATACAAAGAATTTGCTAGGAAGTACGAAAAATTAAATACTGATTATGTAAATGGTTTACTGAAGGTCTCTGAAACGCCTCTAAACTATCACTTTATAGTTTCTCAAAAGTGCAATTTAAAATGCATTATGTGTTCTCAAAATAAGATTCCGCGGGAATTGCCTACTTATGTTTTCGATGCGCTGGAAGAAGATCCGGAAAGGATAAATGAGATACACATCGTTGGTGGTGAGCCTTTCGTTTCGTCAGCGGCTATAAATTTTATACATCGAATTGAAAAAGTGAAGTTGCATGGTTGCGTCGTAAGAATTACGACCAACGGCACTCTTTTAAACATCTATTTTGACACTTTGAAAAACATAGAAAATTTGTCTTTGACCGTTAGTATTGAAGGAGTTGGACACAGATATGAAAAAATTAGAAAAGGCTCGAACTGGAATAAAATCGTTGCTAATCTTATGTCTCTGCCTGAGCTTTTAAGGACCGGTGGATACAGAATCATAATGCTAAATTCTATCATTATGAAATCTTCTTACCTTGATACATTGAACATTTTAAGACTTAGTAGCGCGATTGAAACAAAAGTAAATTTCTTCCCGGTATTTGGTTGTCCAAATGAGGATATATCGTTTTTTAGTAATTATACAGAATTGGAAGGTGTTCTTAAAGAAATAGAGTATGCGAGAAGGTTAGCAATCATTTTAAGGGATAATGTTGCAGTAAGAACACTTATTGCTACTAAAAAACACATTATCAACTCGGTTAATAAGTGGGTTGATGGTAATATTTGTGCATTTCCCATGTTATTTAAATGCAATAAGAATTTTAAATGGGACAATTTAGATGGTGATGTTTATTTGTATCCATTTACAACTGTTGTTAGTAAGATTATTAATAGAGAGATGTATCACGGTCTCTCAGATAAAATAACTGGAATTGTTGACTTAAGGGCATATTATGTCAGGAAGAAATATGAGCACCTAAATATCCTGCATCCACATGATTTTTATACTATAGTTAATAAAAATAAACATGACAAGATTAATCTAATTATAACATCTTCTAGATATTTTGAAAGGCTACTTATGGAAGTGAAGAAATATAAAGATAAAATTAATTTATTTTACATAAATTGGGACGATAGTTGCAATCTATATGAAGTTGTATGGAAAATCTATTCAGTATCATAACCTAAATAAAAAGTGGGAGATTAAATAATGAAACACTATTCTTCGTTTTTTTACAATCCATCAATGCTAAAAACTAAGCCTCCTTTAGACTTTGATAACCTTTTCCCCGAGCGAGATCAGCAAGCTCTACACGATCTTTGCAAGTCTGTGGCAAAAGCCAACGAAGGTTCGTGCCTCCGCTTTTTAGAAATAGGAAGCTGGAAAGGGTGTTCTACGAGTGTTATGGCCAGCGTTTTGGAGAAACACAATGGTGGAGGTGTGGTGTATTGCATTGACACATGGAAAGGAAGTTCTACCGGAAGTGAGGTTTTTGAGGAAGCCAGTAATACCGATGTTTTTTCTATATGGCGTAATAACATGAAACTTGTCGGACTGGACGAAATAACGAAGCCCTTAATAATGACATCACAGGAAGCTGCTCAAATCTTGGACGACGAGTCTTTTGACCTCGTTTTTATAGACGCAGATCACGCCTATAGTTCGATAATTAGCGACATTAAGTTGTACCTTCCGAAGGTGAAACCGGGTGGAATAATAAGCGGACACGATTGCCAGTGCTACTACGAGGAGTTGCTTGAGCAGTTGCCAAAGGACTTCGTTGAAGCTTACAAAGAAGAGGATGTTGCAAGGGTTGATCCTGATATATTTGGCAGTGATGTGGTACATTGCGGGGTAATTACGGCTTTGCACGACATGTTTGGAAAGGACTTTCACATATTAAAGCCGTCGTGGATATGGTACAAACGGTTGTGAGTCTATGACATGCGTATCTTATTGGTTGGCGGGTTGGACATAGCGCTAGAGTTTCCCCACGGAACGGGTTCTCACATTTTAAAGCTTGCGGAAACCTTGATTAAACATGGCCACAGCGTCGAGATGTTTACCGTCGTGTCTCCGGGGTACTTCCCGTCTAAGGATAAAGAGTTTGAAGTTTTTCAGCTAAGAGGATTTAAACCGAGTTGGGCTGGCAAGGGCGGGACCTCAGCGTTTGACGGCTTAGTCGTAAATTGCCTCGTCCGTAAAGATTGGATTATCTACAGATCGCCCTATTCTCCCATGAAGGAGGTTTACGAACCAGAATCCCAAAAGGCGTGGCTGAATTTTTTGAGTAAAAAAAGTTATTGGGATGTCATTCACTTTCACCAGATTATGCCCTATTCCATCATTCACATGACCAAGGAGTTGGGCTATAGGGTGGCTGTAACGCTTCACGACCTCCAATATGTTGATCCCAACTGGCGCTTTTTTGATTATGCCAAGTATTACCAAAATCCCGTGCAGGATCTGACGCGGGATAGCGTGGAGCCAGAGGGTTATGTTCTGGATGTTTTACTACACGCAGGAGACGAGGCTTCTGCTGGCACGGTGAGAGCTCTCACGAAGGAAATGCGAGATAGAATTGAATACGGAAAGTACATTCTCACGGATGTGGCAGATGTCGTCGCGACGAATTTATTTCCGGCAGGTATTTTCGCACACCTTTACTGGGATGTTCCTCTGGATAAAATGAGGGCCGTGGTGTTAAATCCGGCTCCAGAGGAAGATGGTAGTTCCTCCAACCCCCCTCCACCAAAAAAACCCTCCAGAAAAGAGCGTTTCGTGATCGGTTGTTTAGGGTACTGTAATCCGTGGAAAGGGCAACTCGTCTTGCTCAATGCGGTAAAGTATTTAAAGGATCTGAAGGGAAGGTTCGAAGTGAGGTTCTACGGGTGTTACGGATGGCCAACCCGCTATCATGCCCTGATGAAAGAGGCAATCAACGAAGACGACTTTTTGAAAGATCATGTTAAGCTTCTCGGGGCGTATAAGCCCGATCAACTGGACGGTATTTGCTCCAAAGTGCACTTGCATGTCGTTACCACTCCCATAAGAATGTTTAGTTTGTGTGAAGGAGTATTTGGAGAGACCCTGAGCAGGAATGTTCCAAACCTTCACATAACCGGCGAAGTGCTGGAAATGTACGACGAATTGTTAGGTGTGAACGAAACGAAAAACGCCGAAGTCAGAAGTAAGATGAGAAGAATTCTCAAGAATTCAAAGATGTTTTTTCAGGATCATCTGGATCACATTGTATCTCTGAAAGGTGTGTTCGGACGGAGATACAACAACCTGAAAAGAATTGCCCTTTACGAAACGGGAAATCCGGAGGATTTGGCTAACACGATAAGAACCTACATAAGAGACCCGGATGTAATTGACGAGAACATAGAGGCTTTTCAGATTCCTTCCCCCGCAAAAGGGCTTTGCGAGGAAGAATACATAACGATCCTGTACTCGTGAGAGTTTTCGACCTTTGAAACGAAGTACTTTACGCAACTACAAAGCCACGGAACGCACTGCGGAAGAGAAAGGCAGGCAGAATTTTTATCGCGTAGCCGACTGCAGAAAGAGAGACCTTTCAGGTGCCGTTTCGTTGCTTACTCTGGGAAATTACATTGACGCACTTAAGACTTTAGAGAGCCTTGGAAAAAACGGCGATGTTCTTTACTGTAAAGCAGTAATTCTGTGGTTGAAAGGTCTGACCGAAGAAGCAGACGAAATACTGACCCTTCTTCTGAAGAAGAATCACGACAAAGCGGGTAAACTTAAGAGGCTCTTGCAGGTTCCGGTCAGAGCTCTCGTTCAAAGGATTCCGGCGATAGAGTTTTCGGACGGCGGGGAAGTAGAAGTCTTGAGGATAGGCTACGACGATAAGGCGGATGTGCTGGTTGAACCTTACGAAACGAGCGCTTCTATCTTGTCCAAAATTCCCCGTGGCTGGAAAGCGGACTTCTTTTTTTACTTTAAACCGGAGTACGGTTTACCCGTTGACTTCAGCAATTTTCCCTTTCCTTCGGTAGCCTTCACTGCCGACTACGATACTCACCTGTTTCAGAGGTTTGAGCAGATAGAGGGATTTGACTTGCTGATTTGCGCGTCCGAAAGTGATCACTTTGAACTCTCCAGAATTTTTAAGAGACCCGTTTGGACTCACCTTACCGCTCAGGGCATCTGGGTTCCCGAAGGTAACTTTCCCCCCGTTGACCAGAGACCTATAGATGTATTCATATCCGGTTATGTGCTTCATCCATTCTTCAAGTACAAGGTTGAAACGGTAAACAGAGTGATGGAGCTTGCGGACAGGTTTAACATAAAGATTCTTGACTATACCAGAACAGATGTGATGTCACCTTTAAACGACTTCTTGACGAAGAGCTCTTACTACGAGTACCTCAAGCGAAGCAAACTGGTGCTGGCTCCTCCGGCCAGAAGACACGGCATAGTTCCAACGAGGGGACTGGAAGCTCTGGCAACGGGATGCGGCGTTCTGTACCCGTCTGGTAGCAGTCTGGAACTCCTGTTCCCGGAAGGGAACGGATTCTTTTTTTACGAAGAAGACGGTCTGACCGACCTGATAATCAACATTCTGGAAAATCCGTCAAAAATTTCGGAAGCGGTTCTGGGGGGTGCAGAAAGAGTTCGACGGCTTTTTGCTTACCCGGAAGCTTTCGTCAGGATGTTAAAGCTAATAAAGTTGCAGTTAGAGGGGTTGCTTCCAACAAAGAACTTACGGTTAACAAAGGCTGGCGTTCGCAGGCAGAAAAAAAGCAGGGTTATTATTCTGACGACCTTCAACGAAAACAGCGGTGCGGGTCCAAAAGACGAGATTGCCCTGCACGGGCTAAACAGAAAAAGGTGTTTGACTTTAATGAATTCTGGAACTCCCTACCGCGGTGATTATAAGTGTGCCAATGAACTTGCGTGGGCATGTGTTGGCGAGTTTTTTGCCAGAAAGCTTCTGGGGGAGCCCTCTCCTCCGGAAAGTCTCGTGCACGAAGCAATTGCCTCTCTGGAGTCGTCTTTATCGTCGGTTATCGGTGGGAAAGTTCCCATCGTAAACCTGTTCAACCTATCAAGGCTGTACTTTATCGTTGGAGATTATCCGTCGGCGGAAAAGAGATTTTTGAAAGTTCTGGCTCTGTCGGATAGGGAAATCTCTTTTGATCCCCTGCGTGAAGATTTGTACGCTCCCATTAGGTTTTTTCCCTACTTCTTCGATTACGCGTCGTATGTGGATGTTCTGATAGAGTACGCAATGGCCCGAAAGAATAACGACGGGGAAGGAGCTCTGGTTCACTTAGGAAAACTTATAGGCATCGTAAAGGACAGCGCAAAACTGCACCTCGGGATAATGGCGTTTGAGAAGGGAGACTACGAAAAAGCCGTGGAACTTTGTGCTGAGTGCGAAAATCCCTTTGGTACCGTCTGTTTAATAAAGGCTTTAATAAAAACGAAAAACATTTCGAAAGCACGGGAACTTTTAGCGAAAGAGCCTTTAGGACTGCCCTACACACTCTTTTTGACGGAAGAGCTACCGCACCTCAATAAAGATGTGAAAAAGGCGCTTCAGCGGTGCGCAAGAGTCGTATCCAGCTATCAAATAAAAGGGCAGAGTCTTGGCAGATCGGAAGATGTTCTGGTGGTGAAAGAGCAGTCTAGGGATGCATTCGTGATCGAAGATCACCTGATTCTGCTCAAGCCTGTAGTTCTTAAAGGTAGTAATGCCGTCGTCTTAAAGTGCCCCGCAGACATTCCCCTGCACGCTAAAAGGGCAACGATGGAAAAGTTGTGTAGAGGGGCAATTCATGCCCCGCCGGGCGAAAGCGTTTTTATCTACGACGAAGGGGATGAGGCTTTACTCAGGGTTGAAGTTCGCCCTTTTGACTTTCGATAGAAAGCTCTTCACCGAGGTGGCGATAAAGATAGAAAAGGTATCCTTCTAGAGTTCCAATGTCCCATATCGTGCCTTCAAAGTTTCGGCTTATTACGGGGTAATCTCTGGCGAAACTTCTCTCCGGAACTTTTTCGTTGACTTCTTTTTCTTCGGGGAAAAAATCCGGAAGGTAGTTGAGAAACTCTGGAGGATATATCGTTCTGCCCGTGCTCCTGTAGTTCAAAACCGCTTTTGGGGGCTTGCCCGTGGAAAATCTTGACTCTTCCGGGGGAATGACCACGCTTCCTTTTAGGATAAACGGGGCTGTTTCGGACTTTTTGTGGTTCTCGTAAAACGAAATCATCTGTCCAAGTACATTCCCGAAGGCAAGGTGATCTGGGAACAGAACGATGAAGTCGGTGGTTATCGTATTTTTCAAAAGGGAATAGGCGTGAGCCAATCCCAGTGGTTTGTTCTGGTTAAGGAACGAGAGGTTGAAGTGCCGGTAATGGGATAGAAGATAGTCTTTTATGATTTTCTTTTTTTGATTTATGATCACTACGACATCTCTTATGTTTTCTCGTTCAAGTTCTTCCATTAGAAAATCTAGGGCGAATTTTTTGCCGAACGGGAGAAGCTCCTTCGGGATTACTTTCGTTAACCTTCCCATTCTTGAGCCTCTACCGGCGCACGGTAAGACCGCGGTGTAGCGCATCGTCGAATCAACCTGCGTTTGGAATTTCTTTTCAGGCGCCTTCGTTAAGGGCTACCATTCAAAGCTCTGCACCACGATAATTCCTGCTTTTTCGGCGAGCTTTAGAAGTTCCTTTTTGGCAAAGTGAGTAACCAAAATCGGAATTACTTCACCGCCGTAGCTTTCCTTTACGATCTCTACCTTTTTCCAGAGCTGTCTCAACTTCGTTTTATCGTCGAGTCGAAGGACGGCTTCTCCGACCAGGTAGGCTTCTTTGCCGTCCCGCTTTGCTTTGCAGAAGAGGTTAATTTCTTCTCCTTCTATTTCGGCTCTTACTATGCGATCCAAGATCTCCATGGCGTAGTGGTCGCGAAGGTACTGGGGAAGACGGCGAAAGGCTTCGTTTTCCAAAGCGTAGGCAACGCTTCTGGATAACCCTCCCACTTCTCTCCTGACTCTTCTCAAGCCAGTTGCCAGCTTTTTGACCTCCTCCGCCGTGCGTTTTTGGGCTTCGGCCAGTTGGTTTAATCTTTCTTCCGTTCTTTTTTGAGCCTCAGCTAGCTGGTTCAGTCTTTCTTCCGTTCTTTTTTGGGCTTCAGTGAGCTGATTTAGTCTTTCTTCGGTGCGTTTTTGAGCTTCAGTGAGTTGATTCAGACGCTCTTCGGTTTTTTTCTGAGCTTCGGTAAGCTCTTCCAAGCGTTTTTCGGTACCGCGCTGAATTTCGGCAAGATCGCTTACCACGGCCTTAAGGTCCAAGAAGTCGTCCCTTCTTACCGTTTCTCCGACCATTCGCTGAATGGCCTTGATAACTTTAAGGAGAGGAGGTCGTAAGTCTTGAGGCAGTTCTTCAAAGGCTTCCAGCAGTTCTACTTCCATCGTCGTAATCCCAGATTCCTTTCAGCTAAACTTTAGGAAAGTTTTCTTCTAAAACTCAGAACTAACTATAAATCACACATTACGGACTAGCAACTTGAGAACCGAACAAAAATGTTAGTAACATATTAATTATCTGGTTTTTGTAGCACATAGATTGTTCGATTATGGGTTGTAGTGGTGGTAGAGGTGTTTTTTATATGCCATCGGTATTACTCCACGTCGGTTGTGCTTAATAAGGGGGCACCGAGAATGGGCCCGCCATGTAGCCCGTCTGAGGCGCCCCCGCAGCCGATTTCTTATTCTCTTTGATGCCTATGAGTGTTCCATCAGCAGTGTATTCTGCAAGCTTTCGTGGACCATGGAAAACTACCATAGTTCCGTCGGGATATCTATGCACCCTTATCCTTGCTTTGACATAATCTTGACTTTTCCATTTTTTCAGGGTACCGAGTGAAAAAAATTAGTGTTCTGAAGGATTTAGTGTACCACATAGTGTAACTATGTATCTAAAACTATTTTTATCTTGGCACACTGGGGATATAGTATAATATGTAGTTATCTGAAAAGAAAAAGAGCTGAATCAATAATATCGAAAAAACGGGATAACAGGACCTACTACTATTATTACTCCCGCTCTTACCGTGTAAAAATCGATCCCAATGCCGCCGGGAAAACCAGGGAATCGGGGAAGAGTAAGGTTGTGACCCAGCAGGTTTATCCGGGCACGGCAGAAGACGTATTGAAGCTGATAGAAGAAGCAAGGAAGCACCAGGAACCCAAAAAGGTAAGCTCCCGGCAATTTGGGCTTCCCATGACACTCTTTGATGTAGCGGAAAGAATTGGGCTGAGGAATATTATCAACAGGGTAGTTCCTGGAAAGGTATGTGGGATTTCTCCTGGAGATTATAGTGACCCCCTACTTGAGCTATACCAGCGATAAAGATCAAATTTGTGATGCGTGAAGATTTGCCAGGCGGGCTCAAAATAAATTGTTAAAAATACTACTACTAATCACAATTAGTACCCAAATTCCCGCTGAAATTGGCGTTTTATTAAGTTTTTTTCCTCAGGAGTTAATTTGTCCCAATTGTTCAGGTATTCCTTTATGAGTCTTCTTTGTTCTGGGGAAAGTTGTTTCCAACGCTCATAATGTTTTTTTATTAGTTCTTTTTTTTGTAGGGGAAGACTTTCAAAATGCTTGAGCCGTTTCCTGAGAATTTCTTTTTCTTCTGGAGATAATCTTTGCCATTCTCGGTAATTGCGTTCTAGCCATCTATCACCACGAGTCTGCCAATTTTTCTTTGCGGAACAGATTGGCACTGAGGACCAGAGGGTTAAAAACATTGTTAAGACAAGGAGTACTAAAAACTTTAAAATGTTGCGGGAAGAATAAGAACTAAACATGAAAATTATTCCTCCCTTTATATTCAAAATTTGACCTGAATACTGTAAATCTTCTAAGGATGGTTCTTTGAGAGCGTTTTTCTGGAACCTGATGAGCGATATTGACAAGTTTTTCTAATGTATTAAGTTCTCGTAAAAGATCCAGTTTTTCTATCACTTCCTTGTCCTCAGGGGTAAGATTGACCAAGGAAGGTTTGGGGCCGCGATTCATCAACAATAGAGTTCCCAGTAAAAGTAAAATAACAATTGCAAAAGCCAATATAGGCTTGAAAATTGAGAAGTTCTGGACAGACCTTTTGCTTTTTTTCGGGTGAGTTTTGATAAGCGAAGTAATATGAGTAAATTCGGACAGCGTCAGCGGTTGAGGTTCGGAATGTTCCCGGAGTTTTGAAATTAGCGAGCTCAAGACCTTTTTTTCTCTGCTGCATACAGGGCAAATTTTAATATGGTTAAGAACATCCTCCATATCCCTCAAGTCTTCTTCCAGTATTAACAAAATAACCTTTTCAAGGTACGCGCATTTTTCACCCATTTTCTTCCGCCCAATCTGATAGTTGATTTCTTAAAAGCTTTAAACCTCTGAAAAGATGCACCTTCACCGTGCCTTCCTTTATTCCCAAAATTTCTGCAATTTCCTTTATTTTTAGCCCTTGAAAAACTTTTAATTTAACGATGAGTTTTTGTTTGTCTGAAAGCTTCTCCATGGCTTTTAGGATTTTATGCTGAGCTTCTTTGTGAAGTAATGCGCCAAGTTGAGAGGGTTCTAACGCATTGTGAAACCCTCCATCAGTTGCACGAATTTTCTTAACGAATTTCCGAAAAAGGTTTGCTTTCCGACGTTCTTTCAGAAACTCTCTTACCATTATCCTGTAAAGCCATGTAGAAAGAGATGCTCTTTTTTGGAAATTTTCTAATTCAGTAAGGAATTTTAAAAAAGTTTCTTGAGTTAAGTCCATAGCAGCCTCACGGTCAAAATCACATAGCCGATAGGCTGCTCTGAAAATGAGATTCTGATATTTCTTAATCAATTCGGCTTTTGCCTCGTCATCGCCTTTTTGTGCCAAGTCTATCAGGATTTCTTCGCTTTTTATGTTACCTTTCAATTATCTGACAGCCTCTATGTCAAAAAGTGTCTGCAAACCCGAAGTTAAAATACCAGCCGGAGTGATCCCAATGTCTCCTGTGTTTTCTCCAATATCCTCCGCAATGCCCACCACAATTGCAATGGTAACGAACACAACACTTATAGGCTCTGTAGCAGTAATGGCAACATCGATGTTTCCAGTATAGTTCTCGACAGGGGTTATGCCAACAACCGTTTGCACAGGGATGATTCCAAAAGGGGTAAGGGCCATACACATAATAATGGACATATGGATGCACCGTATAATTTCCATAAACCCCAAAACTACCGTGATATACGCCCCCTGCTGAAGCGGTAACACTGCCTGCAAACAACAAGGTAAGTGTGACGAATGTTATAAAGGTCACTTCTTTCATTACTTCACCTCCCCAGTTAAGAATTTTTTATCTTTAGATGCCTGAAAAGGGAAAAAGGTTTACATGTTTGAAAAAAGCTTGCTTAAAGTGAAAGAGGTAGCTTGTATGTTAGCCCACAACGTTGAATTTTCTGATTATTTAATTGCAAAATAGGTAGGTTACGGATGGAAGCAATCGATTTTCCCGGGCATTTTGAGAAAGGTGGAATGGTGAATATAAATAGTTTGAAATTGAATAGCGACCTTTTGAAAAACCCGCAAAAGGACAACCTGATGTAACATGGCTGTTAACAATGGCGGCTGGGGTATTTTTGAAAGGTGTTGGATTTAACAATCAATTCTTTTGCGCAATGTGCATTTTTCGCTATTTTGCTGGTTTTTAATTATGCTTTCGAAGCTGCCAACGGTATCGAAAATCTATCTGATTTTGCTTTTTTCCCAAAACTCAACCCTATTTCCTTCAGGATCATGGGCGTAAAAAACTTTTGCATTCCACGGATGATTTTTCACGTTCGATACACATACTCCAGCTTTTCTTAGCTTCCGGTGTATTGTGTCAATATGATTTATTTGAAGTGAAATAGTAATGCCCGCGCCGTTACTACTTTTGATAGAGGTTCTAGATTCATCAGCTATACTCAATCTGGATTTATCATTTAATTCTAGTTCTACAAACCAATCAAAAGAATTAATTAGAGGCAGTCCCAATTTAGCCATATAGAAAGCAACAGTTTCCTTCCACTTTTTGCAGTATAAAATCATGTTAACTGTTTCTATTTCCATATTTTCCCTGATACTTCCGGCTTTTAACCAAAAGCTCTTTGCTCGATATTTTAAAAGACTTTTCCATGAATACGTTTTTGCCTTATGTTTTTGTAACTAAACTATGATTTGTTAAATGATCACAACGTTTGAATATGTTTAGCCCAACTTCTATTTTCTTCATACCATTTTACAAGTCCGGCTATTCCCTGTTCGAGGTCTATCCTTGGTTTCCAACCGAGCAGCTTTTCGGCTTTCTCTATATCGGCCCAGGTGGCAAGCACATCGGAAGGATGTCTCGGTTTAAACTCAATTCTTGCCTTTTTTCCAATTCTTTTTTCAATCAAATGAATGAAATCCATTAAAGTTATCGGTTTGTCAGAGCCTAAGTTGATAATTTCGTAGCCTAAAGGTTTTAGGCCTTTTACTGTTCCGCATGCTATATCATCCACATGAGTGTAATCTCGTGATTGTGATCCATCTCCATAAACAGTAACCCTTTTGCCTTCGTATATCCATTGAACAAAACGAAAGGGGCTCATGTCAGGTCTTCCGGCAGGCCCATATACGGTAAAATATCGAAATATTGTGATGTCTATACCATAAAGATAATGATAGGTGTAGCATAGAGTTTCCGCTGCTTTTTTGGACGCTGCGTAGGGAGACAAACAATGGTCTGTGTTGGCGTCTTCTCTGTATGGCATCTGGTTGTCCTTTCCGTATAGGCTTGATGTGGATGCCTGAACAAATTTGCGGACCCCGAATTTCCTGCACAGTTCCAATAAATTTAAGGTTCCCGTAAGATTTGTCTCATAATAGAGAGTTGGTTCTTCAACAGATTGCCGAACACCAGCTCGAGCAGCAAGGTTAATCACGCCCTCGAAAGGGCAGTTTTTTCCTTTAGCATAAAGTGAAAACAGCTTATCGAGAGAAAAGAGATCTTTAGCTATGTCTACACAATGAAATTTGAAACCAGGAAACCCTTTAAATTCATTTAACCGCCATTTTTTTAATCTGACATCATAAGCTTCATTTAAATTATCAATACCTACAACAATATAACCCTTTTCAAGTAACGATCTGCAAACTCTTGCTCCAATAAACCCTGCAGAACCGGTAACCAAATAGACTGGCATCTATGTGTGCTCCTCAGTTTCATTTACCAAGCTTTTTGCTTTGAGTTTTTTAGTCTAGCAAGTCGTATAAGAAGATTCGTACTTATAATCGCAACATCTCAGCCCGTAAATAGCAAATTAAGTATCTGTTTAATTGTTTTCTTTTTTTTTTTAGTTT
>JALXAE010000023.1 GCA_026992355.1 Syntrophobacterales bacterium
TATCAGATGAAGGGAGATGGCACCATCCAGCATATTCTCGAAGGGGCGCATTTGTCATACCGTCAAAGATGAAAACAGCAGTAAAACCAGAGTGGTTAAAGAGTAAAATCGGGAGGCGATTTGCCCTCTATGTGGCATTCATAGGGGTAATAATGGCTTTGGTGCTCTCTTTCATCACATCTTATCAGCAATACAAAAACAGGGTCTCTTTTCTTAAAAGCGAACTCAATAACATTATAGGGAGCAATAAATCCTTCATAGAGGAGAGTTTATGGATACTGGACACGCGCCTACTGAAACTCGAAACGCGGGGTTTCCTGGTTAACGGCGATGGCGATGTTGTATTTGCTCAAATCACCGATGAAAACGGAAAGATAATCACCAGCTATGGGACGCTTGACAGTAACAATGATATCATAAAAACAATCCCCCTGTATCACCAGGAAAAAGGAAAGAATATCTTCCTCGGCAAGCTCACAATTGCGGTATCAAAACACAAGGCTGTCAGGGAAGCTGAATCCTCGATTATAGTCACTCTTTTTCAGAGCCTGTTACTGATGTCCATTATCTCCCTCAGTATCATTTACATTTTCTGGCATCTTGTTTCCAGGCATTTGATTACGATTCAGCGCTACACCAAGCGGATCACATTTGAAGAGAACCAGGAACCTCTCGCATTGGGCCGCCCCATTAACAAACACACGGAAGATGATGAACTCGCCAGTGTGGTCGATGCGATTAATTTCATGTATGGTAAAGCCATTGAAGCCTATAGGAAACTGGAGCGCGAGACATCGGAAAAAATCAAGATGGAACATCAACTCCGACATGTCCAGAAAATGGAATCCATTGGACGGCTTGCCGCCGGTATCGCCCATGATTTCAACAATGTTCTGAGTGTTATTATAGGGTATACGGACCTGCTACTTACCACTGTTCCCGCCAATGATCCGATATATGAGAAAATAAAGCGCATTCATGATTCCGGGAGCAATGCAGCCACTCTGACACGGCAATTGCTGGCCTTTAGCCGCAAGCAGGTTCTGGAAAAGAAGGTTATATCCATAAATACGATCATACGGAATTTCCTAAAAATTTTGGGCAAAATGGTAGGCGAAAATATAGTCATTACAACCTGTCTGTCTGATGCGCCCTGCACCGTTGAGGCCGACCCGGGACAAATTGAGCAGATTATTATGAACCTGATTGTGAACGCCAAAGATGCCATGCCAGGCGGTGGCGAGATAATAATTGAAACCGCGGAGATTCATCTTGACGAGCACTATGTGAACAAACATATCGAGATCAAACCGGGGCAATACGTTTTAATGGCAATCAGCGATACCGGAGAAGGCATGGATAATGATGTCCTCTCAAAAATATTTGATCCTTTTTTTACGACCAAGGAACTGGGCAAGGGAACCGGTTTGGGTCTTGCAACCGTGTATGGTATCGTTAAGCAGCACGATGGTTATATTTATGCATACAGTGAAAAAAACAGAGGAACAACATTTAAAATATATTTACCGGCCTGTAAGAAAACTGCGGAAGAGACAGAAAATGAATCTACTACCAACGCGTTATTACAAGGGAACGAAACAATCCTAATCGTTGATGACAACACATCCATTTGCCAACTCATAGTGGAAACACTAAAACCCCTGGGATACAACTGTCTGCAGGCCGCGTCCGGTAAAGATGCAATTGAAATCCTTCGCAAATATCGAGGTGAAGTCCACTTGTTGATTACGGATGTTGTTATGCCGGCCATGAGTGGCAGAGAGCTTGCAGAAACAATCAGAAAAGAAAGGCCTGAGATAAAGGTAATTTTCATGTCCGGATACACGGAAAACATCATTGTCCACCACGGGGTGCTTGAGCCGGGAATCAATTACATCTCCAAACCCTTCACACCTGTTAGGTTAACCCAAAAAATCAGGAGCGTGCTACATGATAATTGAGTGTAATAAAAGATAAAAGTCGGACACAGAATATACCGGGTTAAGTCTTACACATAAACCGTTAGTGCTGCTTTGTTTCATGGTCGAATACTAACCGAGCGGTGCCGAGAATTCCGGAGCGGTTTTTTAAAGTGGAAACGAGGATTTCACATTCCTTGGCAGGCTTTGAAAAAGAAAACTTTTTTGCTTGTTCGATCGTTTTGGGAAGGAAAAAGGGGGCGTAAAATGATAGACCGCCGGAAATAATAACCCTTTGTGGGTTTAAGAGGTTAATTAAAGACCCGATGCCTACTCCTAAAGCTTTTCCAAAGATATCCCAAACTTGTTGCTCGATATAGGTTATACAATGCTGTTCAATTATGTGGACGCACTATTGGAGATGTTTGGTTTCAATGTGTACAAAGGTGTCTATCATCAGCTATTCTTTCAGAGGAAGTCATTGGTTAGTGACGTAATGGAACCTCTTCGTCCTCTTATTGATTATCAATTGCTGAAGGCATATCACCTGAAACAGGTGAATTTAAAGGATTTTAAGTATAAGAAAAATAGATTCGAGATTAAAGATTTTGAAACAAGTCGCAAATATAGTCGTATGTGGATGAAACTTTTGATGAGTAATAATGAAAAAATATATAGGTACGTCTA
>JALXAE010000024.1 GCA_026992355.1 Syntrophobacterales bacterium
AACAGCATCGGGAAGGTCGTTCTAAACAACGTCGCTTTGTGTGGGAAGAATTCAATGGTAAATAAATTCTAAAATAATAGCAAAATATGGAAACAAAAAGACTGCCCCTAAAATCTTTCTCAAAAGATGAAATTACCTTGCTAAATCATATTTACAGATTAAACAGTGAGCTTTTTTTTGAGTTTAATGATAATTTATGTAAAATTCTGTTTCAAAGTGAATTCCATGGAACTAGACTTGAGTATTGGATAAGATTATCAATGGAAACTTGTAATTCTTACATAAACTTTTCGCCAAGCAAATACGTAATAGAGAACACTCTTGCAGAAGTTCTAGGAGCTAATTTCCCCTTTCAGGAAGTTCCAGATCAGGTAAGACACGCAGCAGTTTCAGTGTTTGTTGACAAGTTACTTAGCAAAACAAAGCTTCGTGTAAATCTTTCCTACAAACTCGTGAGCTCTTCTGAAATTCATGAAATTAATGAGAAAGCAGCGGTAAAAATTCCTTTTAATATTGTTTGTAACGACCATTATCCGATAGCCCTAGGAACAGCTTACTTTAATATGGAGTGTTTAAAGACTGTAAAAAAGCTATTGTTTGTACTGAGCTCCAATCGAACAATTTCTTTCCGTAACATACCCCTACACGCATCTCTTATTATCGGAACAACCATTATAAAGAGGAGCGAACTAAATAATTTAAGTCACGGCGATATAATTTTGCTCGATGCTTACTGGCCCTCACAAGGTTATTCCAAAATTTTGGTCATGTTTTCTGAAAACAATGCATTGTGGGCCTCTTTAGAAAACGATTTGATAACCATAATTGGTGGAAAGGAAACGGAAATGATGTCGGAAGAGCAAGATGTACAATTTATTGCGGAATCTGAAGAAGAGCCATTAGTAAAACCTGATGAAATCGAAATAACCCTTTTGTTTGAAGTTGGTCGTAAGCAAATTCCTATAAAAGATCTTGGAAGCATAAAGCCAGGTTACACATTTGAACTGGAAACCCCCGTGGACAAAAATGTGGTAATACGGGCGAATAACAAAAAGATAGGCATTGGAGAACTTGTCCAAATTAACGATCGAATAGGCGTACGGGTGCTGGAGCTTGCTACGGATGAACCAGGTTAGTCTACCCGACCCATTTTTTTTAATAGCCCTGCTTGCCGGTCTTTCCCTTGCCCCCTTTGTGGTGGTTATGGTTACTTCTTATGTTAAACTCGTGGTTGTATTTTCACTCATACGAAACGCCCTTGGTATCCAGCAGATTCCCCCTAACATGGTAATCAACGGACTAGCAATTATATTAAGCATATATATTATGGTCCCTGTAGGTTATGACATGATAAACAAAATTAAACATATCGATCTCAAGGAGAAAAATCTCAAAACCTTTGAAAAAGTAGCCCAGGAGGCCAAAGAACCCTTAAAAAAATTTCTTATTAAACACTGCAGCGACAGAGAAAAAAACTTTTTCCTTAAATCCGCTAGAAAACTATGGCCAAAAGAGCGAGCAAAAAGCCTTACCAAAAATGATCTTTTGGTTCTTGTACCTTCTTTTGCTGTAAGCGAATTAACTTCGGCTTTTCAGATAGGTTTTTTACTTTATCTTCCCTTTATAGTCATAGATCTCGTAATTTCCAATATACTAATGGCCATGGGCATGATGATGGTCTCACCTATGACAATATCCTTACCTTTTAAATTGCTGCTCTTTGTACTACTCAATGGATGGACAAGACTAACTCATGGACTTGTATTAACCTATTACTGAGTAAAAAATGTTTGAATCATCAATAATTGAATTTACCAAAAGTGCCTTAATGCTGGTTCTCATACTGTCCCTGCCAGCAATTCTAGCGGCATCTATTACTGGATTTTTAGTAAGCCTTTTGCAGGCCCTTACCCAGATTCAGGAGCAGACCCTTTCTTTTGCTATAAAATTGATAGCTGTTGTTGCAACCGTCATTTTGACCTCGAGATGGCTAGGTACAGAAATTCTTACGTTTTCATCTAGACTTTTTGATCTCTTACCAACGGTTGGAAAATGATATTTAAAGTTAGTAATTTAACCAGAGAAATCACCATTTTAGGAATATGCTCTGCTCGCTTGATTACATGCTTCAACATAGTTCCCTTTCTTGGTGGAAAACTAATACCTCACTTCGCAAGAAATGCCATTATATTGTCTATCGTTATCATTATCTATCCCCTCATTTCGCCAATAGCCCCGGACAAGTTATCGGCTTTTCAAGGTTTAATTTTTCTAGGTAAGGAAATATTCGTAGGATTGATAATAGGATTCGTCGTTGGCATCCTTTTTTGGTCTGTTGAGGTAGCCGGCTTCCTAATAGATAATCAGCGTGGTTCGGGTATGGCTAGTACTTTTGATCCTTTATACGGCCATTCTACATCCCCAACAGGAGTATTATTGCTCCAGTTAATTACAGTTCTTTTCTTCGCGTCTGGGGGCTTTTTGATATTTCTTGAGGGGGTTTTCGCTAGTTACAAATTTTGGCCTGTGTTTGAGTACCTTCCCAAAATTGGGAACAATACCTTTGTCTTTTTTCTTAATCAAGCAGATTTACTGATGAAAACGGGGGTTTTATTAGCCGCTCCGTTTTTGATTTCCATTTTTCTTATAGATCTATCATTAGGATTAATAAACCGTTTCGTGCCACAACTAAACGTCTTTTTCCTGTCTATGCCTATCAAAAGTGGTGTAGCTAGCTTTATATTGATATTATATGTAGCTATCATAGCGCACTATTTTCGACCACACTTTGCATCACTAGACAAAATCATAAGTGAGTTGAACGGACTATTAAAATGAGTAGAGAAAAAACTGAGCAACCGACCCAGAAGCGTTTGAGAGAGGCCAGGAAAAAGGGACAGGTGGCAAAAAGTCGTGAAATCAGCTCTTGTGCTAATGTTATAGGTATTTTTTTGTTCCTCTGGATATTCGTTAGATTTTACCTTGAAGGGTTCAAAAGCCTTATAAAACTCGGGGAAATAGCGTCTTCCAAGCCATTTACAGAGGGATTTAGGTTGCTAACTCACGGTGTTATTGTCCAATTTACCAAACTTGTTATGCCTCTAGTTATACTTGCTATTCTATTAGGAGTTACCTCAAATTTCTTTCAGATAGGGTTACTTTTCGCCTTTGAGAGTATTAAACCTGATTTGAAAAAGATTAATCCTTTGTCTGCAGCAAAACGTATTTTTTCTAAAAAGAATCTCATAGAATTTATAAAATCAATAGTGAAAATAATTTTTCTCGTCGTTCTGTTTTATATAGTTTTTAAGAGGTCGTTACCAGGGCTCATTACACTGCCATACGGAGGAATTGCACCAGCACTGGATATAACTGGAGCACTACTTAAGAAGTTAATTGTGTACACCTCTATAGTCTTCATTGTTGTCGCTGCTGCAGATTACTTTTTTCAAAAGTTTCAACATACCAAGGAGTTAATGATGACTAAAGAAGAAGTAAAACAGGAATATAAAGAAATGGAAGGTGATCCACTAATAAAGAGTAAGAGACGCCAGCTTCATCAAGAATTAGTAACGACAAATATGTTAGAAAACGTTCGTAAATCGACGGTTGTCGTAACCAATCCTATTCGTTTAGCAATAGCTTTATATTACGACGAAGACAAAACCAAGCTACCTGTTATCATGGCTAAGGGAGAAAACCTGTTGGCAAAGAGAATGGTAGAGATTGCCCAAGCTGAAGGTATTCCTGTAATGATAAACGTACCTCTAGCACAGGATCTATACAAAAGAGGCAACCTGGATGACTATATTCCATCGGATTTGATAGAACCCGTAGCAGAAGTATTAAAATGGGTTTTTAAGTTGAAAAAAGAATACTCGTAAACTTTTGAGGAGCATTAGTTGTTTCGATCGATTAAAAGCAGAATGTTAATCTTCATTTTCACGATAATGGCTTTAAGTGCCTTTTTTCTAATGTTTTTTACTGTTTCTGATTTAAAGAGCAACCTTTTAAATAACACTGAAAAATCTATAAAAAACGTCCTTTATCTGGTTAACCTCAACATAAAAAACCAGTACACAACCTTACTTATGGACAAAATCACCACGTTAAAAAGGCGCAAAAATATTCTTAAGAAAAACGCTTTGATTGTCTCTGAAACCATATCAAGATTTTTCAAGAATAGAATCAATAAGAAGGAAGATCTAAGTCATATACTTATATCATGGCTTTCAAAACTTAATAAAAAATTGGAAACGCATTTTTTTATTTTCGCAAAAAATGGCACTTTACTATATCACCAAGAAACAAACTGGATTGGGCGTAATTTATATCAGATCATGGATGTAAAAGAGGTCCCTCTTCCAAAGGCAGTTGTAGAAAAAATTTCAGATAAAGGCGAAGCCTTTGAAACCTTTTTATGGTCGTGGGAAGGACAAAAATCAGCGAAGGAGTTAGGATATTTTGTGCCGCTTCCCGACAATAATATTTTAGGGTGTTCAATCCCAATACATGACATTGAAACAGAGATGAAAAGACGTCTTAATATGGTCATTTCCCAACTGAGAAAATCAATGTTAGAAACCAAAATTTCAGATTCTGGTTTTTTCATGGTACTCAATGGTAATAAAGAATTTATAATTCACCCTACATTACATGACAGTACAACTTCTACGGAAATCATTGATTACTTAAAAAGAAAAAACCTGCTAACTAAAATAGTGCAGACAAAATCCAAAAATGAAAATATTTTTTCAACGCATATTTCTATTAATTTAAACTCAAAGCAGGAAATTTTTAAAGTTTTAGTCTCTTACTTTAGACCCCTTGATTGGTATATTGTAGCGTGTGTTCCTCAACAGGAAATGTACGCCACCGTTAGAAAAATTATATTCAAACAGCTATTCATAATATCAATAATTTCCGTAATAGGAGTATTTGCAACTTATATTCTTACAACTAGAATTACCAAACCTATAAATAAACTTACGAGCTACGCAAGAAATTTACTAAATAAAGATTTTAGTAAACCATCCAATGAGCCATCAAAAATTCCAATACTTTCCCAAAAGTACAAAGATGAAGTAGGGCGCCTTGCTGAAGCCTTCGCTTTTTTGGAAAACTCTCTTTACGATTACGTTCAAAATCTTAAAGAAACCACAGCCATCAAAGAACGCATTGAAAGCGAACTAAAAATTGCTCACAATATACAAATGAGCATTCTTCCAAAGACCTTTCCACCGGTGCCAAAACGAAGTGAGATAGATCTCTTCGCATTACTCAGACCAGCAAGAGAAGTGGGCGGTGACTTTTACGATTTTTTCTATCTAGATAAGGACAATCTCTTCTTTACTATAGGTGATGTTTCGGGAAAGGGTGTACCTGCTTCTCTTTTTATGGCCATTACAAGAACCTTAATAAAAGCCTCCGCTGGCCCCTTCGGTAGCCCTGACAAAATCCTGTGGCAGGTCAATAGAACTTTGGCAGAAGATAATGAGGCGTGTATTTTTGTAACATTATTTTGCGGTATTTTAAATCTAAACACTGGACATCTCTTTTATTCCAACGCAGGCCATAACCCCCCTATTTTAGTCTCTGAAAAAAGCGGGAAAGTAGAAACATTAAAAGTTACACCCAACATGGCTGCCGGCGTTATTCCAGACATACAATACAATCTTCAGGAATGGACACTGGAATGTGGGGATATGATTTTCCTCTATACCGATGGGGTAACTGAAGCAATGAACAAAGATGAAGATTTTTTTGGCTTGAATCGTTTAAACGAGGCGTTACTAGAAAACATTCGCCTCTCTCCACAACTTCTATGCAATGTTATGATGGAAAAAATTGACAGGTTTACCGATGGTGCTTCCCAGTCTGACGACATTACCATGATGACCTTAAAGTTTATGGGGAGTAATGGCTCGAATAAAATTTTATAAATATGCTCACCTTGGCAATCATTTTGTTCTGATAGATGAACTAAGAGGAAAGTTGCTGAGCGAAATTGAGAAAAAAAGCTTTTCCGCCATCGCCACTGACCCATGTCACGGAATAGGATCTGATAATTTTTTGTGCATAGAAGCATATTCACCTGAACAGATGAGGATGATCAGAAAAGTTAGAGGTTACCTACCTGAAGAAATTGATCGAATTTGGAATATTGCACCTGATATTATTTTCCGCATATTTGAACCAGATGGCTCTGAAGCCTTATGTTGTGGTAATGGATTGCTTTGCATTGCAAAACACATATATGAACACTATGCCATGGAGAAAGCTCTTGTAGTTACGGAAGTACCTACTAAAAATCCCATTGTCCGCACAATTTTGGCTGGAGAAAAAGAAGACCTATATAGGGTAAAGCTTGGCCCAGCGAAGAAGTTGTTATCCCCTTTAGTTCATATCTCATGTGTTGAAGTTGGAAATAGCGGTTTCTTAAAAAGAACTTTGCCTTTTAAGATAAAAGGAATTGACGGACTACATTCCGAACTTATCCTTCAGGGTTTTTTAGTCTACATTGGAGAACCTCATTTCGTGATAATAAAATCCGCAAAATCAAGTGAAAATACTCTTCCGAGTACATTCCAAAGCATTGTAGATGCCATGTTAGATCCTGAAAACGAGCACCTAAACTCCGGTGATAAAAAAATGACACAAAACGGTACCTTGTTTCATACAATTGGTAGTATCCTAAATAATAGACGCAGCAGCCCCTTCGCTCATGGAATCAATATAAACATTGCAAGAGTTGAAGACAAAAGAAATGCTGTCATATCCTGTAGGTTTTACGAGAGAGGAATAAACAAAGAAACTTCGACTTGTGGAACAGGTGCCGTAGCAGTAGCTGCAACAGCATTTGAAATGAACATGATAGACAAGGAAAATGTAACTTTACTGCCCGTAAAAGAAAGACGCATTAACGAACATGCCGTAATCAAAGTTTGGCGTGATAATGACGATAACTGGTGGCTGGAGGGCAAACCCAGAGCAATTTACGAAGGAATTATAAATTTTTGAGAAATGAGGAAATATGATGAAAAAGTCCTTTTGCTATGTTCTGATTTTGGTTATTTTCCTTTTTTTCGGCCTGACTTTAGTGTCTTCGGGAGAAGTTCCCAAATATAGGGGATGGGGAAAAGGAAGTAAGTACAATTCTTTTTACAATCCCAACGAATACACCAGGATAAAGGGCATTTTTGAAAGTTTTAAAACAGTTATACCCCTGGAAGGAATGGAACCGGGTTTGGCGATGGTAATTCTGCTAAAACAAAATAATAAAAAAGTGACAGTGCATCTGGGACCAAAGCCTTTTACGAAATTCCTGAGAATGGCTTTTAAGAAAGGAGACATAGTAAAAATTAAAGGGGTGTGGGCTAAAATAAATGGCAAAAAGGTTTTTATTGCGTCTAAGGTAAGGAACGGCGAATACTTTGAGTTCAAGTTAAGACGGACGAAAGATGGAATACCTTATTGGACACTTAGCAAAGAAGAAATAATTAAAGAAAAACTTGAGGAGTAACAACGAGCTTTACTCCTATCAGGAGACTTCCTTGATACATAACACGAAGGGTTTTACTATATTGGTAATTTGTCTTTTAGTAGCTTTAACTGCGCAACCTATTATTTGCGCTGAGAATAAATTTTCTACTGCTCCGACATCAAAACCAAACGGCCAACCATTTATAATCGGTTACTTGGAGGGTGGTTCTTATCAACCTTATAAAGGCCACTTACTAGCAATCATTCACGAATTGCAAGACCTGGGATGGATTGACAAAAAACTAAAGGTTCCAAATTTTCCTGGAAGTAGCACAAAAAAACTATGGATGTGGCTTTCGAAAAATGTAAAAGGACCTTACATAAGGTTCGACCCATCTGCTTATTGGTCTAACAACTGGAACCCATCGCTTAGAGTCCAGACTAAGACCAAAATCATAAACTTTCTGAAAAAGGGGAAACTGGATCTAATTATAGCAATGGGAACATGGGCAGGTCAGGATCTTGCAAACAATGAACATCATGTCCCGGTCGTTGTATGCTCCGCAAGCGATGCTGTTGCATCGGGCATAGTAAAAAGTGTGAAGGATTCCGGATTTGACCACGTTGTAGCCCATCTTGATCCCACAAGGTATGAAAGACAGGTGAAATTGTTTTACGAAATCATTGGCTTTAAACGCCTCGGCGTAGCTTACGAAAACACAGTGGCTGGAAAATCCTACGCGGCTTTAAAAGACATTAAAAAAGTTGCAGAAGAAAAGAAATTCGAAATAATACCCTGCTTTACGGTGTCGGACGTTCCCGATGTTCGTAAAGCTGAAATGAGTGTTGTTAAATGTGCGGAAGAATTAGCTCCCAAGATTGATGCGTTTTACCTGACAGTTCAGCAGGGGGTAAACTTAAAAAACTTACCGAACATACTGAAACCCCTGTACAAATATAGAGTTCCAACCTTTTCCATGAGGGGCTCTGAAGAGGTAAAGCATGGGGTTTTGCTAAGCATAGCATCTGCAGGTTACAAATATGCTGGACGTTTTCTCGCGGAAACTATAGCTAAAATTCTAAACGGCGCTAAGCCTAGAGAATTACCGCAGGTTTTTGAAACACCACCAAAAATCGCAATTAACCTTGAAACAGCCCAGATAATAGGTTGGGATCCACCTATAGAAGTTCTCGCTGCTGCTGATGAAATATACCAGGAGATAGAAACCACAGAAGAAAAATGAAGAGGCAATGGAAGTCTTTATA
>JALXAE010000025.1 GCA_026992355.1 Syntrophobacterales bacterium
TTACCAGATAGAGCATTATTACGTGTTGCATATAGAATGGCAAGCTTCTCCGTGGATGAAAGAAAGAAGCCTCAACCTTCAAGAAGAGAAATAGAGTTGTCTAAGGTGATAAAGGAAGCACTTGAACCCGCACTTTTTCTAGACTACTTCCCTAGAACAATTATCGAAGTTTATATAATGGTGTTACAAGCGGATGGAGGGACAAGAACAGCTTCAATAAACGCTGCATCACTTGCTCTAGCGGATGCAGGAATACCAATGAAGGGATTAGTAAGCTCAGTGGCCGTAGGCTTTATCGGAGAACAAATAGTTGTAGACCTAAACTATCTAGAGGATGGATATGGTGATGCAGATATCCCAATGGCAATGATACCAGTTACTGGAGAAATCACTTTACTCCAAATGGACGGTAGGGTGCCCCCAGACTTATTTGAAAAAAGCTTGGATGTAGGTAAAAAAGCCATAATGAAAATCTACGAAGAGCAAAAGAAAGCTCTACGATCAAGGTACTTAAAGATAAAAGAGGAAGTTTTGGGAGGTAGAAGATAAAAGGTGATTATTATGGCGACGGAACTCAAGAAGGAAATTGTTGCAAAAATACAGAAAACCTCCATAGAGAACATGTTAGCACACGGAAAACGTCTTGATGGTAGAGGTTTATTTGAGTACAGACCAATTAAAATATATGCAAACCCCATCGAGAAAGCAGAAGGATCCGCAATGGTTATGCTTGGAAACACAAAAGTAATTGTTGGCGTAAAGGCCTCCTTGGCGGAACCCTTCCGAGACCTACCAAATATGGGGATATTCGTGATATATGCAGAGCTCACCCCAATTGCCTCACCGTTTTTCGAGCTTGGACCCCCAACAGATTACTCAATCGAATTGGCTAGAGTTGTTGATCGTGCTATAAGAAGTGCAGAAATGATCGACTTAGAAAAACTCGCCGTAATCCCTGGCAAAAAAGTATGGATGTTAAACATAGATGTATACCCTATAGATGACGATGGAAATCTTATTGATGCTACAGCGATCGGTGTAGTTGCAGCTCTACTATCAACAGAGCTACCTAAAGCCGAGATAGTAGACGAAGAAAAAGGTGAAATTGAAATTATCAAAGAGGAAAAAACGCCTCTACCAATCAAAGATATCCCTGTGGTTATGACGTTTAGCAAAATAGGCGAGCATTTGATCTTGGATCCGATAAGCCTTGAGGAAAACGTGGCTAATAGCAGGTTCACTATAAGTTTAACCCAAGATAATAAAATATGTTCGATTCAAAAAGGTGAATCCGGAGGATTTAAATTAGAAGATATAAAATTAGCAATAGATGTAAGTACCAAAAAAGCAAATAAGATCAGAAACGAAATAACCCAACAACTAGCCAAAAACCCACGTGGAGAGGAAGTATGGAAAATAATATTTAGTGATAATTATCTCAAATAAAAGGAGGAGAAATTGAATGGGCAGGACAAAAAAAGTAGGTTCAACTGGCAGATTTGGAGCCAGATACGGTGCAGGTGTAAGAAAAAAAGTATTAAATGTGGAAAAACGAAAAAAGAAGGTTTATGTGTGCCCTGTATGTAAAAAGAGAGCTCTTAAATGGAAAGCTATAGGGATCTGGGAGTGCTCTTCTTGTGGAACCAAGATCGCTGGTGGGGCATGGGAACCTATCTCAGAAGTTGGAAGGAAGGTTCTTATGACACTTAGGAGAATTAGATTGGAAAGCGAATAAGAGTATTTTTTTAATATTATTCAAATAAAATCTCTTTCTTTAATCTCTAAAATTTGGTATGCCTACTATAACAGAACTATTATTAGATTTGTTAATTGCTACGCAAATATTTTCTCCAAGCTCTCTTTGAAGTGCCATTACTTCACCTTTTGAACAAAGTTTTTCTTGCAATCCTCTTCCATAATCTCTGATTTGGGAGAGTGAGGTTTAGTAACCCTCTACATATACAATTTTTTCATTACAACCATCATAAAAGCGTTCACCTATGACCTCTTTTATCTCTTCCCACTTCTTCTTTCTTGGACAAGTTATTCCCATATCATTACTTGTAAATAAATTGATTTTATTTTTCATCTATGTTTCCTTCATAGATATTAAAGTAAATAAAACACTATAACATTTTTCAGTTATATATAATTTAAAAAAATACATTATCAGGACTTCATTACAAAATGATGGATGTTTTTATGTTAACTTTTATGCAACAAGAAACAGCCTGTCATAGTAGTCCATGACTATTCTGTCTAGTAGCTGTCTAGTAGCTTCAACCATAAAGTTTTCTGAAGGACATTCCATTGTCACAGAAGTACTTTCCATCAGTCAGGATTTTTGCTTCTGTCTGACCTTACCATATTTGGTAAAAGCTGGGACTTGCATGTAACGGAAGCATTAAAAACAACACTTGAAGAAAACCTGAATATGATTTACGAAACAGTTGAGTATCTTAAAAATTTCGTTGATGAGGTAATATTTGATGCGGAACACTTCTTTGACGGATACAAGGCAAATGAAGAGTATGCTTTAAAGGTTCTTGAATCCGCAATTAGGGGAGGTGCGGACTGGATAGTTCTGTGCGACACAAACG
>JALXAE010000026.1:0-2057 GCA_026992355.1 Syntrophobacterales bacterium
AATAGGAAGAAACGGCAAATAACCCAAAAAATAAATAAGAGGCCATACAAACAACGCATTGACGCGATACTCGAAATGACAACACGGGAAAGAGCAGTTTTCCTCAAGGCTGAAAGCACCGTAGAAGCCCTTAAAGACAAGTCGTTTTTGCAACGGAGCAAGTACCTTTATGGTGGATTATGGAGGAGATACAGGCTTTTTATGAATGGCGCTTTTATGCAGCGCATAATGGCAGGTTTTTTAATATTTTGCGGGCTTTTGGTTGTCGGAGCAGTGATTTACGAAGACCTTTCCTCTTCTCAAGTCAAGTATTCCAGTGCTAGTGTTAGGAATAGTGATTGGGATGGTTCTGTAGCACAAGTCAAATCATGGTTGAAATCAAATGTTAAAGACCCTAGTTCTTTAGAATTTATAGACTGGTCACCTGTTACAGAAACAGAAAATGGTTATCTAGTGAGAGTGAAATATCGTGCTAAAAATTCATTTGGTGCGTTTGTAGTTGAAGAAAAACTTTTTGTCTTAGATAGTTCAGGTTCTATTATCAAGTGGTCAAATTATTATCATAATTACCTAGATATAAAAGACTAATATGAAAGTTATTGTTTTCTTGTTGCTTGTAATGTCATCTCCTGTCCTGTCTTTTGCCGATTCAATAGAAATAACTATCAGAAAAAGCCTTACCCCTTGGAATATTAAGTCAGTTCAGCATTCAGGGAGTAACCTGACAATTATTTCCGGTGAAAACAAAGTTACTGACCAAATTTACAGGGCCATGATAGGCGGTATTTGTATGGGTTATCTGATGGAGCCTGAAAGTCTATCGGGAATTACTGAAATTCAAGTTCTCAACAAATGGAAAAAACAAGGATATATCTTCGAAGGTGGGGGGGAGGAATGTCAGGAGTATAACAATTTACCAATCAAGGATACAAAGATATACATTCTTGGAAAAACACGCATGCATTAACCCGGAGTAAACAGGAGATTGATGAATGTTTTGAAAAATATGGTACAACCGGGTGGCCGCAAGTTATGAGACAGCACACAACCCCATTATTTTTAAATGGAAAACCGGAAAATCGAGATATTCAGACCTTAGAAAAAGTAAACCTCTCCCTGTCCCCAGGAGAACAAAAACTTTATGATGAAGATTGGATTCAAGATGTAATCCATTACAACCCCTTAATTCTTCCAGTCAATGAGCTGGAACCCGCTTTTTTTCCAATCTACCCCGTTTGTCGGGAACTCAAAACTCCTGCTGGCTTTTTGGATAACCTGTTTGTTTCTGCAAATGGGTCTCTTACATTGGTAGAATGCAAGCTGTGGCGTAATCCTGAAGCCCGTAGAGAGGTAGTAGGACAGGCTCTTGATTATGCTAAGGAATTTGCAGGCTGGCAGTATGAAGACCTTGCCCAAGCCTTGAAAGATACTACCGGCATCAGCGGCAATCTGTTATTTGATTCCGTTGCCCGTGAAGTTGACGGATTGGATGAAGCAGTATTTGTGGACTCTGTGAGTAAAAATCTTCGCAGGGGCCGTTTTCTCATCCTTATTGTAGGGGATGGCATCCGTGAAGGCGTAGAAAACATATCCAACTTCTTGCAAAAACATGCTGGGTTAGATTTCACTTTCGGTCTTATAGAGTTGGGGCTTTTCAAGGTTCCTGGACAAGAGCAATACATTATTCAGCCTCGTATCCTTGCCCGGACATACACTGTTGAAAGGGCAGTCGTAAGAACTGAGGGAACACAGGTAAAAATTGAGGCTCCCCGTAACAGTCGGCAAGTCACCCACAAATCATCCGGACGTGCAACAAGCATCTCCGAGGAACAATTTTACGAGAAAATTACAGAGGTTGACAACAAAACAGCTGAAGAATTGAAACAATTTGTGGACTCGCTGTCAAGTATGGATATTAACCCTGATTATGGTGTCAGTTCACTCAATTTACGTTGGTCACCTGATGGTAATTTGAAAATCAATTTCGCCTCTATCGTTAAATCTGGAATTGTGGACACCTCTGTTGCAAACTGGAACTTACAAAAAGTGGGAAAATT
>JALXAE010000026.1:2067-2592 GCA_026992355.1 Syntrophobacterales bacterium
TGGCATCAATTATTCCAGGTGGCTATGTTCGTGAACATGAGAATCCGGGTCATTGGGAAGTCCATAAGAACAAAAGGCGAATACAGGTTTCTGACTTGATGCAGGTTAAGGAGCAGTGGAAAGGGGTTATTAAGGATACTCAGAATACTATATTGGGAAGCTTGAGCTGAAATAAAGGCATTGATATAATTTTTAATCAGCCTGAGTATTCATTATCTGAAGTTTCCCGATTCTATTTTTCGAGGCATTTTCCCGTAACCGTGTATCCTGTTGAAATATTGAATCTTTGTCAGGGAAAAAGGTCGCTGTGCCAAAGAAGAATAAAATAGGCTTTTGCTACTTGCGAAGCAAAGACCGCAAAAAATATATCAATCCCTGCCTATTGCTGTGGACTGAACAGAAGGCCATATCTCAAAAAACGGGAAACTTCAGTTCGTTTTTTCACTCATAAAATTTTAACCGTTGCCACATAGCTTTTATACTTTCATGGGTCTCAAGGTCATCCATGACCTTGAGACCCATGAA
>JALXAE010000027.1 GCA_026992355.1 Syntrophobacterales bacterium
GAAAAAAGCGAGAACCATTCGTCCCATCGCCCTTCGTCTATCAAATAAGCGTAAGCGGTAACATGGTTAATTATTGCCAATCTGTCAGCTAAATAACCAAGATCTGCAGGCAAAGGCTTGCCCGAAAAGTCCGCTCCCATCATAGGAAGCCTTTGAGGGCTGAGACGCTTCTGGAACTCCGTTTGAACCGCCCACTTCTTTTGCACTTCTCCCGCGAATACCAGTGCAGACATACCCAAAAGTAAAGTTAAACTTACGACCCAAATAACCAACTTTTTGCGCTTAAACTTTCTGATTTTGCCGTTCACGACTAATCTCCTCCTTAATTTACCTTATTAAACCAACTAATTGTTTAACAAATCTTCAACTACTGTTCAGGGTTGAACCTGGTTACCTTAGTCCCCTGCAATCCCATTCCGGCCATTAACCCTTTCTGACCGAATATAAAGGCATAAATGTCCCCATGAAGAGTGGTGGTGGTCAAATTTTTTGCCCGCCCTTTATCAACGATGACCAGACTTGGTCCAACGCCAATTTCCCAGCCAGAGCTTTTTTCCAGATATTCCAGGGCTTTATCGGTCATGAAAAACAGAGCGAAGCCAAAGGACTGAGCGCCAGCCTGCAAACCGAACGAACCGGATATGCTCTTATAGTAGGCAACTGTCTGGCCGTCGACCCTCAGAGCACCCTCACCGTATTGTCCCCCGACTATAATTCCACCTTTAACCATTTTTGGAAAAACCAGAATTCCTTTGGCATTTTTTGCAAGTTCTTTAGCAGCAGGCACCGTTTCGTAGAGCTTGGCCAGAGCCTCATCCACCTGTCTGTCTATTTCAGCAGCTGTTGCGGAAAAAGAAGGTTCCACAGAAAGCCATCCAACAAAAGCAATAAAGCTAATTAGTGAAACTATGCCGATTAATGTTTTTCTCTTCATGTTATTTTACCTCCTTTAAATTTATCAACATTTTTCAAAGACCTACCAACTGTAAGCGAGTCCCAACCCAACAATCCATTGATTTGCCGAACCGCGCATATCCACAACCGGGCTGTCTTCAGCATCGTTCAGCAGTCTTCTATACTGAAATCCCGTAGCAATATGCCAGTTTTCGTTTACATGATAGACAATCACAGGATTTATCCTGAAGTCTTTGAAACCTGCATCCGCATCAAACATGGGAAGCCCGGAACGAAGAGCATCTGTAGGATTGACGCCAAAATATGTGGACATGTACCCTCCACTGGCGTAAACGATGCTTCCACCGAGACCTATGTCTATGGGTTTTGCCACAGGATACCAGAATCTTGCATTGAGACTTACCGTATATCCGTCGTGCTCTCCGCCAAGGTCGGTAAGCACATCTATGTTGGCTATAAACCTCTTCCTAGGATTAGTGCTGTCAATCAATTCAATTCCAACAAAGCCTCCCCCTTCCACCGTACCGTCAATTTCTTCCATCCGATCCACCACATCATCGTCCACATTGTCTCTTCCGAAGTGGTAATTCAGGGAAGGTCCAAGGCGCAACCATGGGTGATTCAGGACATTTACCTGAAGCTCATAAGCATTAAGCATGATGTACTGCTGTCTTCCTTTGAACTGCAATCTGGCAAAGGGGGCCACTCCAAAGGTATAATCATCCGAACCCTCGTAGTCCGGAATAAGTCCTACACCCACTCCAACAATTCGAGGCATGTTGTCAATGAGAATATTGCCTTCTTGAGCAAACAGAGAAATGGTAAAAATTGTTCCCCAAAGGAATAGTGTACAAAAAATCAGAAATGTTCGTTTCAAATTCTTCATTGTCTTTTCTCCTTATTTGGTTTAGCTAATCCAATATTAAATCTTTGCAGATGTCCCGGTTAATACCATCAGCGTTACCGCCACCATTTATGTCTCCAACTAAACAAAACATGTGATGCTTAACCGAAGAGCAAAGGGTTTTCCCCATACCCAGGAAAGCTTTATGGTGTTCCGAATTGAGGTGGGTTTTGACATCCCTTTTGGTTTTCCACAAAGTGGATTTCAAAATGAAGTTCTCGTCTTCAATGTCCTGATAAACACCGAAAGCCACACATCCCTTTGCAGAACGACAAATATTCGCTATGTGTTGTAAGGTTTGAATAACTTCCTTTCTTTTGCCGGGTAATACCTTCATTTCGGAAATCAAAAGAATCATTCAATTAATCCTAATTCTATAATTCTATCTTTTTGCAAAACTTTGCATCTTTTCACTCCATAATATCAAAACCCATCAAAACAGTTCTGTGCTATTTATGAGCAACTAATATACCAATCAGATTTTCCTGTGATTCCTTTGCTATCAGAGGTTTCGTAAAAGACGGTCGGCAACCAATCCGTCAAATAGGACGGGCTTCCTTCATATACGGCGGAGTAATTATCGAGGTCTTTTTATGCCCAGTTTACGCATACGACCTCTTAATGTACTAGGATTTAAACCAAGAATTGAAGCAGCACCATCTTTACCTTCTATTTTCCAGCCGGTTTTTTCGAGGATTTTAATTATGTATTCCCGCTCAACTTCATTCAAGGTTTTAATAGAATCTTTTTTATGCAGGGGTATATTTAAATCGTCCATAAGTTCCAGAGAATCTCCTTCGCTTATTATCACGGCTCTTTCAATGACATTCTCCAATTCTCTTATATTCCCGGGCCAGTCGTAGTTTTGCAAGGCTTCCATGACCTTTGTGGGAATTCTCCGTATCTTCTTCCCAAACTTTCTGGAAAACTGGCGCACGAAGAAGCTAACCAAAAGAGGGATGTCTTCTTTTCTATTTCTTAAAGGTGGCATGGTAATGGGAAATACATTTAACCTATACCATAAGTCCTGTCTAAAACGGCCTTTTGCCACTTCAGCTTCTAAGTCTCTATTGGTAGCCGCTATGATACGGACATCAACTTTGATGGTTTTGTTACTTCCGAGCCGTTCAAATGTGCCTTCCTGCAGCACCCTTAGCAATTTGGCTTGAAGCTCAAGGGGTAGTTCCCCAATTTCGTCCAGAAAGAGGGTAGATCCATCTGCTACTTCAAAACGCCCTATTTTTCTGGCACTAGCTCCGGTGAAGGCGTGTTTTTCGTAGCCAAACAGCTCACTTTCAATCAAATTTGCGGGCAATGTAGCACAATTGACCTTAATAAAAGGCCTGTCTTTTCTAGGGCTTCTTTCGTGGATTGCCCTTGCAATCAATTCTTTGCCGGTACCTGTTTCACCGAGAATTAAGACAGTCGTCGGCAAAGGAGCCACCTGTTCAACCCTGTACAGAACATACTTTAAAGCCACGCTATTGCCGATTATCTTATCAAAACTGTGCTCCAGTCTGATTTCTTCTTCCAGAACCCTGCGTTCCGCCTTCAACTTTTCCTTTAGCTGTTCTATTTCCTGAAGTGCATCGTGAAGATTTTTATCCATCCAAAGACGAACAATAAGGTTGCCGAATATGTGGCTAACGAGCCCCATGCGCTCTATTACCTCATGAGGCCACTCGTGATTTTCATCTTCCCCCAAGAAAGCAATAATTCCAACGAGACTATCGTCAACCATTACAGGAACGAACAACCCCGAATTTATTCTTTTTTTTGCCGATTTACTTATTCTGGTTTCTGCGCCCAGGCAAAATTCATCCAGTCGGGAGAAGGAAATCACCTTACCTTTGGAAAGTCGGGCACAAAATTGGGGCGAGTTCATAAAGAAATCAAAATCCAGAAAAGATGGGTCAGAACCATCTTTGTTCCAGTAAATACGTCGCACGGAATTTTTATCTTCCCTGTTTTGCAAAAATTCCAGAAATGCCCCTTCAAATCCCAGTACCTTGGCCAATCTTCCGAGCTGCTCTTTGACCGTCAAATTTACTTCGTTCTGGGAAACGCTTATAAAACTGGTAGATATATCGGCAAGTACACTTGCAAAATGAAGATGTTTTTTAAGTCTTGCTTCCGCGGCTTTAAGCTCTTTAATTGCCTTGAAAAGTTGTTCATGAACTTCGGAAAGCTTTGCATTGCGGATGGCTATCTCTTTTTTTAGTTCGGAGTTTATCCTTTGAAAAATTTCTTCGGTTTTTTTTCGATCAGTTATGTCGTAGGCTATATGAACACTGCCCCAGAGCTCACCTTTTTGATCAAAAATAGGGGATACGGAAATCCTGAAAAACCCTTTTAAATTTTTCTCAAAACTTTCCACTTCGTGGGCCTTGCCGGACTTTAGAAGAAGGGCATGAGGACAGTTTTCAGCGGGACTTTCCAGACCGTGAACGACTTGAAAACACTTCATACCGCAAATATCGGCCGGTTTATACCCCAATCTATCGGCCATCGCATTGTTTACTTTTATTATGCGGAATTCCCGGTCTAGAACCATTACCAAACCGGGAACAAAGTGAAACACCCTTTCCCACAGATCTTGAATGTCCATCGCGCCTGCCGAATGTAGTCAATCTCAAGATCTAATCTACAAACTCCAAAATTGAAGTCGCTAAAGTGGTTAGGTACTTATTATCTATCCTAAACACTAACAATATTCCATATTTTTTACTGAAAACAAAATTCGGGATTTTCGAACTTTTCTAACCTAAAAACTAAAAACAACGGTATTTATAAAATTCAGGCCGAAGGTAAGGTGATTCCTTCGGCCTGTCACACAGTTTTTTGCGCACTTTTTATAAATAGATTAATTTATGGGTATTAATAACCCGGTGGTGGCTCCACTATGATGTAAGTAACCTGGCTTCCTACATAACTTCGCCTATACCATGTGCTGCCGCAACTATAATAGTGTACGCCACTTACGGTAACAACTCTGGCAGAGCAGGGCAGGGTGGTAACATAACTGGTAGTAGATGCAGCCGCCGCAGCCGTTCCCACAACAGCTCCTCCTACAACCATACCTGCCGCGAAGCTTCCTCCAGGGTAATAACCATGCCAGCCGTAACGGCTATCCCAGTAATCATCGTGTATATCCTCAATAAAGTCCTGCCTATCTTCCTGACGGTCCTTTATGTGTTGTTGCCAGTCTTCACGGTTTTTATCTCTCCACTCCTGTCTGTCTTCTTGTCTATCTTTCCATTTTTCCTGAGCTTGCTGGCGTTTGCTCTGTCCGGGAGCTGCTCTATCTCCCCTGCGAGCCTCGTCAAAACGAGCCTGACGGTCCTGATAACGAGTTGTCTGGCGATCTCTCAGATTTTGCCTGTTAACACCCTTATATGTTCCTTTATTGACCTGTCTATTCTGAAGAGCTGTTCTGTTGCCATATTGACCGGTGGTAACCCTTCTGTTTGAACCCTGAGCCTGACGGTTGGTGCGGTTATAAGTACGAGGTGAATAAGTCTTTCTGGAGGATGAATAGTTTCTCCTGGAAGGAGAATAGCTCGACCTGGAAGACGAATAATTACGCCTCGATGGCGAATAAGTTCTTCTTGAAGAGGAAAAACTTCCTCTGCTGGCAACCCCGGACCTTGAAAAGCTTCTGCTGGGTGCTCTTCTGCTTGAGCTCGCACGAGCCCGACCTCCACCGCCACCACGGCGCCCGCGAGCTTCAATTTCCGAAACAAACAACATAGACACAAAGGCAAAAACGCACAAAACAACCATAAATACCCTTATTTTCTTCATGACTTACTTCCTCCTTGACCGGCCTTTGGGGGTTCAACAGGAACCACAAAGGGAATTTCCTCTGCCCCCTTAGGCGGTTTAAATATGAAATCTTCTTTGGTTAGACTGGGATTCAGATCCCAGTTATAAAAATTAGCCCAAAACTGAGGCTGTCCAACTTCGTTTTTGTAGGTCAACACAATGCGTCTGGGGAGGTTATCGTCGGCGATCCATACTTGATAATCCACATCATCGGTCCGGCCTGCTATGTGATAGGTTGGAACATCACCCAGAACATCTCGTTCAACAAACACAACTTCTTTTGTGAGTTTGCGAATTTCCTCCGGGAAAGTTGTAACCAGCATTCTGGCAAGAGGCACCCGCACCCCAAACTTGGCAACAGCGTATTTAACAACCCTGTCAATGTCGCCTATAAGTCGAAGTCTGGCATAAACATTTTCCTTTAAGCTGTATTGAGTAAAAATCTTCCCGTCAAATACGACGCCATTTATATCCCCATCACTCTGCTTAGCTTTCATCTTGAGGCAATAGGGGCGCAGGACGGACACTTCCCGCACTTCGCCGAACTCTATTTTCTGGCCGTTATCCTGAACTACATCATAGCCCATTCGAATTGTCACACTGAACTTATTCACATCGGCTATTTTATTAGCCATAGCAATAACTTCCAGCAACGGAGCAACGGCAAAGGCTCTTATAACCGAAAAGCACAAAATTATGAACAAGGCAATTGCAACCATGAGGAAAGGCTGTTTCTTGATCATTAGTCATACCTCCTAAGCTTGTTTGTTCTTCCTCAACCAACCATTAATTTCTGGAATCAGTGCTAAGCAAGATCTGTGCAAAAGCTTTTTTAGGAGTAAAACTTGTATTATTAAGATTCTTTCCACATATTCCATAATGAATAAATATCACAACGTTGCACGGATTTAGGGTAGAATTGGAAATAAAAATATGAGAAAAATGCTTTGTCTCTACGGAAGCATGACAATTGGCTTTTTTTGCGGGACGCGTATAAGTTACGAATAATTAGGGAATAACGGGGTTGAATGATGGCTTACCAGAGTACACCCTTGCTAACGCCCGCGGAATCCATGGTCATTCTGGATGCTGACGGGGCAGATCCCAGGGAAATGTTGAAGCTCACTTTTGTGGACATGTTTTTAAAAAAAGTTATTGAAACTGAACGAATAAGCAAAAAAGCGGGTTTGTTTTTGAAAAAAACGATTACTTTACCTTGTTTAAAAGAGGGCAGTAACTTACCAAATGTTACTCTTAAACCGCATGAGGAAATTCTCATACAGAAAGAACAGTTAAGCAAGCGTCTAACAGTAAAGGAGTACTTGACCTATATTTATAAAAAGACATTGAAAGGCAGGATGCGAAGTTTCAAACAGATCGTGCTAGACGAACTCCATGATCAGGGTTACTTGACAAAACAAAAGAAAAAATTTCTGTTTGTTATTCCTATAACTCAGTATGAATTGTCGGATAAGGGAAAACAACAAAAAGAGGAAATCGAAAAAATCTTAGAAGATGGGGAAAAAAACCTGAGTAATTGGCTGAAAACTGATCCATCTAAAGCTAAATCGTATCTTCTGTTCTGTGGTGCTCACGTACTGCTACTTTCCGGTTATGATTTGCAGGCTTTTAAGGAATTAAATAAAGCTATTGCCAGTATTACACCACAAGAAGGTTTTTATGACTCGTATTTCTATTATGATGATTTTGACGATGATTTTGATTTTGAATCAGATTTCGATGCTTTCGATGATCTGGATGATTTAGACGATTTTGACAGTGACTTTGATGGCGGAGACGACGGAAACGGTAATGGCGATTAGAACTTAAACATTCATTGTAGTGCCTTAAATACCACGTTTTTCAGCTCTTCAGTGGAAAATGGCTTAAATAAGAAATTTACAACTCCAAAGTTCTTTACAAAGTTGTTCATTGTGTCTGTAGAAGTCAGATAGCCTGTGATGACAATTATGGGCATATTTAAGTTCCGTGCTCTAACTGCTTTGATGAACTCTTCTCCTCCCATACCTGGAAGGCCCAGATCGGTAATGATCAGGTCATAATTATTTCCGGATTCATCGATTGATTTTAAAGCTTCTTCCGGAGTGGTATAGTGGGTTACATCGAAACCGAACCCGCTCAAAAAACTTTGCATAAGCTGACCAATAAACTGCTCATCTTCAACTATCAAGATTCTGGCATTCACATCTAGCGGTGAAAGAGGTTGATCTTCCGTCTCAGCGCGGCGGACACTTGCGCGATCAAGTGGCACTTCGTCCAGGACGGGAAAATATAAGTGAAACTTTGTGCCTTTTCCTTTTTTACTTTCACACTTTATAAAGCCTCCCAATTGTGTAACTATTCCGTAAACCACAGAAAGGCCTAATCCGGTTCCCTTATCTGGTGGTTTGGTGGTAAAGAAGGGATCAAAAATTTTGTTTATATTCTTTGGCTCAATTCCAATTCCATCGTCTTCAATTGTTACCAAGATATAACGGTAACTCGAACGGGTAGAGAACTCTAAATCGTTGAATTCAACGTTTCTGGTTGAAATTGTAATATGTCCTCCTGGAGCTTTTTCCAGTATAGCATCCCTAGCATTGTTCAAAACATTCAAAAGTACTTGCTCTATTAAGCCTGTTTCTGCCAGGATCAAATCGGACTCTGCGTTAAAAGAAGTTGAAATTTCAATAGAAGCAGGGAAGGTGGACTTGCAAATGCTTACTATATGGTTGATTTCATTGTGAAGCGATAGCTTTATCTTTCTTGCTCCATTGGTTTTTTCACCACGGCTGAAAGTTAAAAGCTCTTTAATTATAAAACGTGCCCTATCGTAGAGGTGTTTAACGTTCTGAAAATATTCGTTACAAGCACTAGCATCCAAGGTTTTCGTCCGGATTGTGCGTTCACAAAGAGCCTTGAGGTGTTCAATATTAAGCATAATAGCTTGGAGCAAGTTGTTAAACTCATGAGCTACACCGGCAACAAGTGTTCCCAGTGATTCGAGGCGTTGGCATCTGTATAGCATTTGCTCCAGTTCTCGCTTTCTGTTCTCTATTTCTCTTAAAACAGTCATATCCATAGCAGTAATTATACCGGCAGGTTTGTCATACATTGTTATTGAACAAATTACACACCTAATTATCCTTTTGCGTCCTGATTTAGTTATTATTTCTATTTCTTTTAATATTGGTAAACTTTCGAGCTGTGCCTGGCATTTGTGTACTATATCTTTGACCGTGCTATGATATTTCTCATCAACTATTCTCCAAAAGGGTTTAATCGATAGCAATTCATCTCTTTGGTATCCTGTGGCCCTTTCTACTTCGGGGTTAACAAAAATGAACCTATCCTTTTGGAAAACCATAATGCCTACTGGAGCCGTTTCCACCAAACTCCTGAAATTTTGCTCACTTTCTTTTAAGGCTCTCTCAAACTCCTTTCGCTCTGTAATATCCCTTACTATTGCCTGGACATAGGATTTACCACCATAAGGCAGCGGGCTTAAACTGACCTCGGTAAAAAAATGAGAGCCGTCACAACGTTTATGGACCCATTCGAATCTCTGTGGAATACCTTCGGAAACCTTACTTATTTTTTCTCTGGCTTTCTCAATAGAGCTAGCGCCGTCAGGTTGTTTTTTCGGGGACATTTCCCACGGGGACTTTCCTATTAGGTCTGACTTGTCACAATTGAACATTTCCATAGTTTTTACATTACAATCAACAAACTTATCATTTTCCAGAATGAATATGGCATCGTTTGCCGTCTCAAACAGCGTTCTGTACTTGGCTTCGCTATCTTTTAATGCCTGCTCTCGATCTCGCAACCTGGCTATTGTCTTATAAAAGCTCTTTTCCAAAAGATTTCCTTCCGCAAAAGGAAAAAAATCTTGGGAGTGCAACTCATCCCAGCTTGTATCTTCATATTTTGAAATGAAGTCACTAAAGCTTTCTAGAGGTTGGACAATATTGCGTGTGAGCCATTGTTTAACTAGAGACTTATGCACCAGTAGAAAAATAATAAAAGAAAGAACCGCGACAGTATAAAGTTTTAGCATCGGGAATAAAACCGAGTTCAGAGGCCGAAGAGCTACACACCATGTATTTGTATAGGGAGAGAATTTACCAGAGATAAGAAACCATGATCCTTCGTATTTACCGAAGACAAAGCCTTTATTCTTGATTGTCTTAAACCATGAGGTGGATAAGTTCTCCTGTTTACTAACCTTACTGAAATCAGGGTGTATAATATAGTTACCATAATTATCAACATAAAATGCGAGACCCCCTGAATGGGGGTTGAGATCAGCCAGTTGCCAGAATTTTCTTAAATTTACTTCACCAACAAGTACATAATCCGGCAGGTTGTAGTACCTGATTCCCCATACTATTGTTCTTGAAATAATAGAATAGTAAGGGGCTGTGACATCAAAAAAAGTACCGGACATCAAATTGTAGTTTGTTCCATACGGTAGTGACAGGTGACGTGTATTAATATAGGCTGGGTATATAAACGAGATAAACTTTCCATTAAGATCAAGAAGTGAAATATTGTAAAAATACTTGTCTAAAAAAATCGTACTGGATCTTTGGAGACGGGTCTCACCATGTGTTATGGAAAGGGTTATCTCAAATGAGCATATTCTTAAGCATTCTAAAATGTTTTGCACGTACTCATCGAGAAATCTAGCCCTTTCTTCAGCTTCGTGTAATGTAGCCGTTTTGTATTCCTCTAACTGAAGAACCAGGTTGACTCCCAAAAAAATGTGAAAAGCGACAGTAACGGGGAATAGAACTTTCCAAAAGACATTGTGCTTTACAATTGTCGTTAGTGCAGGCTTATTATATGAGGATGATGCGTGTCGAGACATAAATATTACTCACTGTTTAAAATCATAAAAATGGATGGTAACACATTTGCTGCACCGGATAAAATTTTTTTTGTTTTATTTGACATATCCAGCAGGCTCTATGAGCATCGCCGTACTGGTCCAAATTTAAAGGCCAGAATGTTCTGGAACAATTCCTGATATTCGCAATTGCCTTCAAAAAAGGCTCGCCCGTATGTAAACTTTTTTTCAAGGCCTCATAAACCAGCATCGTGGCTTCGTAAGAAACATAAGCCGAATAATCAGCATTGTGTCCGTAATGGTGTTTGTAGCTCCTGGTAAACGACTTAATTCGGGAAGATTGTCCGATGGGAAATTGCTGCAGGACATAGGTTATAGCATGGTCTTGCTTGAGACGTTTCAGTAATTCTTCGCTTGCCATCCACGTTGTTCCAAAAAGGAAAATTTCAGGTTTTTTGTCACTTATCCAATTGATAAGTTGAGCACCGTCTATTGCGGAAACTATAATAAGCAAAGCATCAAACGATAGCTCCTGTAACTTTGTATATACCGATTCAGGTATGCCCGACTTTTCGTCAACGTAACCAATTTGGAAACAGACTTTGTCTTTGTCGCTATAGGATCTTAAGGTTTGTTTAAAGTACTTTAGAAGGTCAAGAACATACTCTGGATTTCCCAGATCATAAACCACACACCATTTTCTTGGTCGATTGAAAATTTTGTCCAAAAATTTGATTGCAAAAAGAGCGATTTCACTGGCTTCAACAGTGTTGTCATTCATTACCCTAAAAAAACTGTCCCTTTTCTTAGACAACAAAGACGTTGACACCGTAGGGCTTATTACAGGTATCTGATATTTGTCAATGAGAGGCTTTATTGCTATAGCACTTACGCTCAGCATAGGTCCGATTATTGCTGCAACATCATATGATAATAATCTCTTGAAAGCTTCTACACTTCCATACGCTGTTCCTTTAGTGTCTTCTACAATCATTTCCAAAGGTCTTTTGTGCACTCCTCCTCTAGCATTTATATAATCCACTGCCAATATGGCACCGTTTCTTCCGTTTAGTCCCAAATCTCCGTATTTGCCAGTAATTGGTCCTAAAAAACCAATTTTTATGGGACTAGGCGATGACAACTTTGAAAAAGCAATAAAAAATATAACAAAAGCGAGTAAAAGCAACATTGCCCCCTCTTTCCAACTTATTTTTAACATATTTATTTCCTCCTAATTTCCGTACCTTCTCACCGTCGGATATAGCATAAAATCAGCGATAACAAGAAGCATCATAGCTTCACAAACGGGCACAATTCTGGGAATTGCGGAAACGTCGTGTCTTCCTTTTATGACTATGGTCGCAGGGGATCCATTTTTTCGGATGGTTTGCTGAGGAATGCCAATGGACGGGATGGGTTTTACAGCTACCCTCGCAACTATGTCCATACCATTTGAAATGCCTCCCAGAATTCCACCACTATTATTTGTTTTATAGCCGTCAGGAGTTATCGGATCATTGCATTTGCTTCCCAGCATATCTGCTACTTTAAAGCCTGCTCCTATTTCCACTCCTTTTACGGCTCCAATTGACATAAGGGCATAGGCAATTCTTGCATCCAGCTTATCAAAAACAGGTTCACCAAGTCCCGGCGGACATCCTCTGGCGACCACTTCAACGATTCCTCCTATCGAATCGCCCCTACCTTTAATCTCTTGAATCCTTTCGAGCATGCGATCCAGGACTTCCGGATCTGCACAATATAAGGGGTTTTTTTGAGCAAACTGCGGATCTATATTTTTACAGCGAATTCCGCCTAGGGCCGTGGTGTAAGCTTGAACAGTTATGCCATGGGTCTTAAGAAACTTCCGTGCAACGGCTCCAGCAGCTACCCTGGCTACGGTTTCTCTACCTGAGCTCCTTCCTCCACCTCTCCAGTCCCTTATGCCGTATTTCTGTTCATAGGTTAAATCCGCATGTCCAGGCCTGTACACTTCCGATAATTCATTGTAATCAGAACTTCTGACATCCACATTATGTATTACCATTGAAATAGGGGTGCCCGTAGTTTTGCCCTCAAACACACCCGATAGAATCTCTACTCGGTCAGATTCTTTTCGCTTGGTAGAAGCAACACTTTGTCCTGGTTTTCGCCTGTCCAAATCCCTCTGTATGTCTGCTTCATTTAAATCGATGCCTGGAGGGCAACCGTCAATTACTACGCCTAGAGCCTTTCCATGCGATTCCCCCCATGTAGTTATGGAAAAAATTATGCCAAAATTATTTCCTGCCATCTCAAGCCTCAAACTTGACTAACCGGTTGATCGGGTTATGCTCTTTATCGTATTTAAAAGTAAGCGGGGCAGTGACTTTGTTCATTAGAATATATAAAATAAATATGGGGGTTTTGAAAGCCATGAGTGAATGGAGCCATGATCCTCAACATAAGCTTGAGAGTCATGTTGAAGACGAGCTGAAGGAACCGCCCATGTATAAGGTGCTGCTCCATAATGATGACTACACCACGATGGACTTTGTGGTCGAGATTTTACAAACTGTATTCCACAAAAGTCCAAGTGAAGCTGTTAGAATTATGCTGAATGTTCACAACAACGGGATAGGTGTTTGTGGTATATATCCCGTTGAAGTAGCAGAGACAAAGGTAGAAATGGTTCATCAATTAGCAAGACAACATGGATATCCATTAAAATGTAGCATGGAAGAAGCATAAAATGATAAGTAAAGAACTGGAAGCAATCATAGCATCGGCCATTAAAGAAGCCCGTAGAAGAAGGCATGAGTTTTTTACTCTTGAACATATATTGTATGCCTTCTTAATGGATCCATCGGGCCGCAAAATCCTTTACCACTGCGGAGCAGATTTAGATCTCCTCAAAGAAAATCTGGAAACATTTTTTGACAAAAAAATGGAAAGACTTCCCGATGGAATAGACAAGGAACCTATTCAAACATTGAGCGTTCAAAGGGTTCTTCAACGAGCCATTATGCACGTACAGAGTGCTGATAAGCGGGAAGTGGAAATTGGGGATATTCTTGCTGCCATGTTTTTTGAAGATCACTCACACGCAGTTTATTTCTTGAAATTACAGGGCGTAACGAGACTCGATGTTTTGAACTACATATCCCACGGGGTATCTAAAGTTGGAACATACGAAGATGAAGACCCTCCACCTGAGACTATAACCGGTGCAAAGGCACCGAAGAAGAAAAGTGCTTTAGAGACCTTCACGGTAAACCTGGTACAGAAGGCAGCTCGTGGTTTGATAGATCCATTAATAGGTCGAGAACAGGAGATTTTGAGAACTCTGCAGATACTTAGCAGACGCAATAAAAATAACCCCATATTTGTTGGCGATCCAGGGGTTGGAAAAACAGCCATTGCGGAAGGGCTTGCCCTTAAAATTTACAGGAGAGAAGTTCCTCCTGAATTTTATGATGTAGAAATATATGCCCTTGACATGGGTGCTTTACTGGCAGGAACGAAGTTCAGAGGGGATTTTGAAGCAAGGTTAAAGGCAGTAATTGGAGAACTTACCCAGAAAAAAGGTGCCATACTATTTATTGACGAGATACATACAGTCGTTGGCGCTGGGGCTACCAGCGGTGGTTCGCTGGATGCTTCCAACATTTTGAAGCCAGTTCTGGTGTCTGGCAATATTCGGTGCATAGGTTCAACGACCTATGAAGAATATAAGAACTACTTTGAAAAGGATAGGGCACTTAGTAGGAGATTTCAAAAAATAGAAATTACCGAACCCACCCAGGAAGAGACTTACCAAATTTTAAAGGGACTCAAGAATTACTATGAGAAGCATCACCGCGTTAAATATTCCAATGCTGCTCTAAAAGCGGCTGTGGAGTTGTCGGCAAGATACATTACCGACCGATATCTTCCCGACAAAGCGATAGACGTGATAGATGAAGCAGGCGCAAGCATCAGGTTGAAGGAAAATCGTAGAGTCAGGCGAATAGTAGGTGTTAGGGACATTGAACAAGTAATAGCTCGCATGGCAAGAATTCCTCCCAGAACTGTAAGTGTATCGGACCAGGAAAAATTGCAAAATTTGGAAGGAGAGTTGAAGAAAGTTGTTTTTGGTCAGGACGAAGCAATAGAAAATCTGGTTAGAGCCATCAAGCGGGCTAGGGCAGGGCTTAGCATTCCGGATAAACCTGTTGGTTCATTCCTGTTTATAGGTCCTACAGGAGTTGGTAAAACAGAAGTAGCCAGGCAACTGGCCAGGGTTTTGGGAATACATTTTTTGCGTTTCGACATGAGCGAATATATGGAAAAACATGCAGTTGCCAGGCTAATTGGAGCACCTCCAGGCTATATAGGTTTTGACCAGGGTGGTTTGTTAACTGATGCTATAAGAAAACATCCCTATTGTGTTCTTCTCCTTGATGAAATTGAAAAGGCTCATCCTGATGTTTTTAATATACTGCTTCAGGTTATGGATTATGCAACGCTAACGGATAACAACGGGCGTAAAGCAGACTTTAGAAATGTGATCTTACTCATGACATCAAACGCTGGGGCTCGTGAGATGTCCGCAACTTCGATTGGATTCGAAACCAGGAGGGAACGAACAGAAAGTGCAAAAAAGGGTTTGAAGGCCATAGAGAAGTTGTTTAGCCCCGAATTTCGAAATCGGCTGGATGGAGTAATAACTTTTGCGGAGCTCGATCATGCTATTATGGAACAAATTGTTGAAAAGTTTGTGAAGGAAATGGAATTCCAGCTCTCAGAACGGAAAGTGTCAATTAGATTGTCCAGTTCTGCAAGAAGCTGGTTGGCTACTAAGGGATATGATCCAGCCTTTGGCGCAAGGCCACTTGCGAGATTGATACAGGCGGAGATTAAGGACGTACTGGCTGATGAAATACTTTTTGGTGCTCTAAGGGATGGTGGCCGTGTAGATGTGTTAGGACCTGGAGAAGGAAACGTTCTAGCGGATGCCAAAGAGAAGGGCATTAAAGTCCGGAAGGGAGAAAATCTTTCCTTTGTGTTTTATCCAGGGCTTTCAGAAGAGTCTAAAGCTCGGAAACAGAAAAGAGCATGACAGTTTTCAGACTGACAGATGAGCTTATTTTTCCTCATCCAGCATGGGCAGACGAAGATGGACTGTTGGCAGTTGGAGGAGATCTGGAGCCAGAAAGATTGTTGCTGGCTTACAGTATGGGAATTTTCCCGTGGTATGATAAGGATTCACCAATTCTCTGGTGGTCACCAAATCCTCGATTGATCCTTTTTCCAGAAAAAATAAGAATTTCTAAAAGCTTGAGAAGAACATTAAGAAAAAGGATTTTTAAGATTTCCTTTGATCGGGCTTTTTCTGAAGTTATTCGGGAGTGTGCCAGGATAAGGCTGGAACAGGGTGGAGACACGTGGATTGTTCCTGAAATGATAGATGCCTATGAACGGTTGCATAAACTTGGTTATGCTCATTCTGTTGAGGTATGGCGAGAAGGAAAGCTAGTAGGTGGACTTTATGGAGTCTCGCTGGGGCGTGCCTTTTTTGGAGAATCTATGTTCTCACGCCAGCGAGACTCTTCTAAAGTGGCCTTAGTCATTCTCGCTGGTGTTCTCAAAGAGTGGGGTTTCCATTTCATTGATTGTCAAATAACCACAGAGCATCTCAAAAGAATGGGGGCAGAAGAAATCCCTCGCACAGAATTTCTAATCATGCTCCGTAAAGCCCTTAGTTTTCCAACGCTGAAGGGATACTGGAGCCTTCCTGCTGAGGATGTTCCCAGTAGAAACGAGTCAGCCTAAGCTCATATGCCCAATATTCCTTATTTGCAGGCACTAATGAATAGGCAATATAGGAATATCTGGTTATCTTTCTTTTAACCCTCTGTTTAAGAGGTACATTAATAAATTTTACAATTGAATTGAATCGTCCTACGGGTTTTTCGTCCATGCCAAACATCAAAACATAGCAGCCTTCAGGATTAATTGGTTCCCTAGAGTTGAAAAAAACAGCGATCAGAAGCATTGGCTTTTTTGCACCCATCTGTACAATTTTCTTTACTGAAAGATAGTTTCTTGTGATCGGTCCCACCAATAGAGGTTTATTTGTTAGTGCAATGGTCTGCGGCCTTGGTAGGTCGTCGGAAAATTCAACATTAATTCCAGCTGTAGTTTTTGCGTATTTTGCAAGAAAGTCCAGAGGATCAAAGCTTTCCGTTGTGATGGCCATTTTTTTTAGGCCTTCAATATCGAGTTCTTCGTGTTTTATAATTTCTTCCAGTGCTTTTGTATCACTGATTTGAAAAGATGCGGTACCTCCAGGCACATTGAACTTTATCTTGTTCTTATCAACCCAGCAGTATTCAAAACTCAAAGACGTACCATCAACCATGGAAACTGTAAGTGGCCGCTGAGCAAAGGTGTTTTTGGTAAAAATCAAAAGGGATACAAACAGAAAAAGAAGGACGACAGTAACCCTACAAAGCTTCATGGCATCCTCCACTGTTTTAAGGAAACATAATATCCATTATCAGACGTTACCCCCAAGGCGTCAGCATTTTTTACTTTACACATGTTAATCGGTGTGTACAAGAAATCCTTCACACAAAAAACACAGGAGTAAAATAAAAATGGTTGTAACTGTTCTCGACTACGGAGCAGGAAATGTAAGAAGTGTTGTAAATGCCATTAAACAACTAGGACATTCTGTAAAGTTTGTTGCCTCTCCTCAAGATATCTTAGATGCTAACGTTTTAATTTTTCCAGGAGTCGGAGCCTTCGGAGAAGTTATTAAGGTTTTAGAAGAAAGAAAACTCAAAAAACCTCTTCTTGCTTATCTCAGAAACAACCGTCCCTTTCTGGGTATATGTCTTGGACTTCAAGTACTCTTCGAATACAGCGAAGAATCTCCTAACTGGAAAGGACTGGGTTTTTTTAAAGGCAAAGTTGTACGCTTTAAAACTGACCTTTCTGTACCCCACATGGGATGGAATGGAATTAAGGCTAGGCAAAAATCAAGAATATTTAATGGGTTAACGGGAAACGAAAAACTTTATTTTGTCGACTCCGACCACGTTGAACCTGAAGACAAAAATATTATACTAACTTCCACTGATTATGGTTATGAATTCACAAGTTCAGTACAATTCGGAAACGTTATAGCAACTCAATTTCATCCTGAAAAAAGCGGCAAAATTGGGTTGAAAATACTTGAAAACTTTTTGAATTTTTCCCTCCCTCAAGTTGAACCACACATAAAGCCGAAACAAACCAAACTTGCCAAGAGAATAATCGCCTGCCTTGATGTTAGAACTAACGACGATGGAGATCTTGTGGTAACCAAGGGGGATCAGTATGATGTAAGAGACCGTAAAAATAGAAAGGTTAGGAACCTTGGTAAACCTGTTGATCTGGCCCATAGATATTACACAGAAGGCGCCGATGAGATAACCTTTTTGAATATTACCGGTTTTAGGGATTTCCCTCTTCATGATCTTCCCATGCTTGAAGTACTGAAAAAAACTTCGGAAAAAGTTTTCGTACCTCTTACTATAGGCGGTGGAATAAGGAGCTATACCGACAAAGAAGGCAAACACTATTCGGCTTTGGATGTTGCATCTGAATATTTCAGGTCAGGGGCTGATAAGATATCCATAGGAAGCGACGCAGTGTATGTGGTGGAGAAGTACTTATCTTCTGATGGAAAAATAAAAGATGAAAATGCAATTCAAGAAATTGCAAGGGTTTATGGTAGCCAGGCTGTGGTTATTTCTGTAGATCCCAAGAGGGTTTATGTAAGGTCGCCTCAAGAAACCCGCCATAAAGTTATTCATACGGAAATTCCTGGACCTAACGGAGAAGAATATTGCTGGTATCAGTGTACAGTAAAAGGAGGGCGCGAAGGCAGACAGGTAGATGCCATTACTCTGGCTCAAGTATGTGAAGAGCTTGGAGCAGGAGAAATCCTTTTGAATTGCATAGATAGAGATGGAACAAATATGGGATATGACCTGGAACTCATCCAGGCTGTATGTGACAATGTAACTGTTCCGGTCATTGCATCAAGTGGAGCCGGAAATTCCCACCATTTTTTGGAAGCATTTACCAAAACTCGAGTAGAAGCAGCTCTGGCAGCAGGAATTTTTCACAGGCGTGAAGTATCAATCCAAGAAGTCAAAGCCTACTTGAAGGAGAAAAACGTGGAGGTGCGCACATAAAACAAAAGAATAAAAAAGCTTTCTAAACTATGAAAAGCCTGAATCACAGGATATGTGGTGTTGCTTTTTTGATGGCAATTGGAAGTAGTGTCCTAGAGCTTATCTATACATTTTTTGCGTCCAGCCTGCCTGATCAAATAGAAAGAATTGGAACAACGAAGATTTTAAGACACCGAGGATTAAGCCATGATCTAGGATTATGGGGAATTTTACTATTTCTATCTCAATCTGCTCCATTTATTTCTCATAAACTTATATCGGTGAAGGTTTTCTCGGTGGACATTGTCTTTAGATCGTGGGTACTTATATTTCCCGCTTTTTTCCATTCCCTCCTGGATGCTTTTACCCCAAAAGGAGTGCCCCTTTTTATCAAAGCAAGGATATGTATTCCACTACTGGGACAAAACAGATGGTACGAGTATTTTTTGTCATGGGGTTTTCTGTGTATTTCTGTATTGTTTGACACCCCTTCTATTCTGAAATCGTTTTTGTTATTAGTAAAAAATATTTTCAGATTACAATAGCTTAACTGCTTTATTGTAAAAAGCAACAGCTTGTCTAGCTTGTCGAATACTATCTTACATAATCCCCCATGATTCATCCCGGTTCCAAAAAGATACTTCCTCAGCGGGTCAATTCGTGAGTTTACCTTTCCCAGTTTGGGCAGAACCTTTTTGGCAAGAAAAAAGCGTTCACACCTGAGTAAATCAAAAGATTTGTGGCAGAAATCGTCCACCAAACTCTCAAGGTTAGAGAGCTCTTCATCGAGTTCATTGGTTTGATTTGCCGCAGTGTCAACTTCCAATGCCTGAAAAGAACGATGTAAAAATGCTAGAGACGTGCTTAGCATGGAGTATTCAAGCCCTCTTACGCCACGTCTCCATCCCAAAAGCCATGGCATTCTCCAATGCCATAGAAAATGAGTGATTCCATAATCGATCAACTCATTAACTCTATCCACCATTTTGCCAATACGTTTTGTATGGCGTGGATGAATTGCAACAAATGCTGGAATGTATTCTTCCTGTCTAGAAGAAAGCTTAATAGACAAATCTGAAGAGTATTTTTCAACTAACTTCGTCAAAAAACATCTGGAGTCATGGTTATCCGGGGTTTCTAAGTGGGGATATGAGAGAAACAGGTGACCTTTTCCAAAATTGGCTTCAATTATAGCAGGGCGGCCTAATAGATATTTATGTGGGTCCAGGTTTATACCATACAGAGCTTCGAACTCACTGATGTCAACATCACTGGCATCCGAGAAGGGAATATCGGCAACCCACAAATTATTTCCGACTTTTTCATAAACAGCCAATATTTCAACACTAGGTATTTTCCCCGGCTTAAACTGAGCCGGCCACCAGATTGAAGTATTAAGAGTTTCCGATGACTCAAACAATCCCTCCTTCGTAACCGTCCACTTTATGGTTACTTCACCACTCGCACTTGGCAATCTTTCCTTAAGGGGCAATCTCTTAACTGGAACAATATTAAGGGTATTTTTCCCCGATAGAGCCATTCCGGCTCCACCGCAAAAGCCTATGTATTGCCCGCCTTGGTGGATAAAACTCCGAATTTCTAAGGCCCCCGCATCTCCTAAAAGCTCTATCTTTTGAGAAGCCCATCCACCGGGAACAATTAGCAACCTGTATTTTCTTAGTTTACCTTTGCGAACATCGGAGGAGCTAATAACGTCAAAGGGAATGTTTCCTGAGTTAAGAGCATCGTAGACAAACAAACCCCACAGGAAAGACTGGTCCCACAAAACTGCTACCGCTTTCATAGTCAAATATTAAGTGTATTTTTTCGGCCGTGCAGTGCCTATTACAATGGCACAAACACGACCAGTAAGTTCATCATTTATCTACATCAATCAATCTGGCCATTTTAATCATTGCGGCCCCACCTTGAATATTCCGAGCTTTAATTCCCTTGTAATGTTCCAACTGTCTTAGTGCCTCATAAGATCTCAGCCCGGAATTGCAAAAGATCATTAAATTTTCCAAATGGGAGACCTCGTCCATGCGGTATTTTAATTGCTCCTGAGGAATATTTATCCATCTGTCGCCGAACTTCTCAACAAACGGCTGGGCATTTTGAGGAGAGCGAACATCCAAAACCTTCACTGACGAATTTTTATCTAAAAAGATTTCAGCGAAGGCATCTGGGTCAACAGTTTTATTTAATCCTTCAATTATATTTTCAGCCGTATTGGCAGCAGCGTTTACAATATCCATGGCGGAAGCAAAGGGAGGTGTGTAAGCGACTTCTAGGTTGGACAACATGTCCAGAGTAGCCTTCGTTTGTAAAAGTGCAGCAATGGCATTTATTCTTCCAACTGTAGCATCACCGTTTTTGCCTATCGCCTGTGCTCCCAAAATACGACGGGTTTTTCTGTCCACAATTAGAGCCATATACATTAGTTCTTGAGTTGGATAAAAATGGGCTCTATCTGCCTGAACCACGTAGGCTCTAACCGGGTCAAATCCTTCACTTCTAGCCTTATCATAGGTAATGCCAGTCGTGGCAACGCCCAATTCAAATACCTTTACGGCAAAACTGCCGACCACTCCGTCAAAGGTGGCAAATCCTCCGGCAATGTTTGTTCCTATCACCCTACCCTGCCGGTTTGCTAGTGATCCGAGAGGGGCATGCATCAACTTGCCTGTGACAACATTTGTAACCTCGATACAATCACCACCAGCATATATATAAGGATCAGATGTCTGTAAGCGTTTATTTACAATGATTCCTCCGTTTGGAGAAACCATCAAGCCGGCTTCTCTTGCTAGTTCTCCCCTTGGTTTAACGCCAACGGACATTAAAACAAGATCTGCATCTATGGTCTTCTTGTCCGTTACAACCTTCATCCGTCCATTTGTCTTCACTATTTCTTTTACAGTTTCTCCCGTATAAACTTTTACTCCATTCTCTTCTAAATGTTTCTGGACTATTTTGCCCATAGGAGGCTCGAGAAATGTTGGGAGCAAAGTTGGGAAAATCTCAATTATATGGGTTTCAATTCCCCAGAGATCGGCAAGGGCTTCAGCCATTTCACACCCTATCGGTCCGCCACCGATCACTACGGCAGTTTCAACTTCACCCCTGGATATCTTCTCTTTAACCCTAATCGCGTCATGAAGATTCGTTACGGTCAGAACATCTGGTAGGTCGCTACCAGCAATAGGAATCTTCCTGGGAGTAGCGCCAGTTGCAAGGACTAGATAATCGTAAGGGATGTTATATGTATCCCCCTTTTTAAGGTCTTCAACCAAAAGTTCCTTATTATTTCTATTTATGCCAATTGCCTTTGTCCTAGTGCGAACTTCGACGTCTTTAACATCTCTAAAAAATTCGGGACTTCTCACCATGTGAAAACTGGTGCTCATAAGTTCCTTTACATCACTAACATCCCCAGAGACATAATAGGGAATTCCACAGCCTCCATAAGAAATGTATTCATCTTGGTCTACCATTATAACTCTTGCATCAGGGACCAAGCGTTTTACTCTACAGGCCACTTTTGGTCCAACAGCAACAGCTCCCACAATCACCACTTTTTTGCCTGCATCATCCATCTTTACTAAACCTCCCCTCTGATCTGAATTCTAGTGTAGTTTTCGCCTAGTCATTGCCAAACCCATGAATAGCTCCACAATCGGGACATGTCCATGTAATCCCGTTGCAGGTCATACCCCACAAATTCTCTTCCATACAATCCCAACAAATCATAAATCCGCATTCACACCACCAGCAAAAGGGAAATTTTCCCCCGCATGCACAACATACAAACTTGCGCGGTTTTTTCTTTAGCTTATTCATAGTTCGATTAGTAACTCCTCAAGCCTCGAAACTCGTGTTTTTGTACATACATACTCCATGTAATACATCACAACGAAATAATCCACCTTTCTTGCTCTGGAAAAATTTACAACTCCACGAATTCTTTTCGTTTTAACTTGATTATTTACCGATGTTACCGATAATCTATGAGAGTAAAATCACAAATTAAAGGGGGAGAAAGAGCTAAAATGTCTGTTGTCGCAATAGTAGGAACTCAGTGGGGAGACGAAGGAAAGGGCAAAGTAGTAGATTTGGTATCTGATAGGGTTGATGCGGTTGTAAGATTTCAGGGTGGGAACAATGCTGGTCACACTCTTGTGGTGAACGGCAAAAAACATATCTTTCACCTGCTGCCCTCTGGAATACTTCACGAAAACATGACATGCATGATAGGTAACGGTGTAGTAATAGATCCGGCTGTATTAATCAAGGAAATAGAAAGGCTAGAAAAAGAGGGCATAAAAATTACCCCGGACAGGCTTAAAATAAGCCAGCATGCCCATGTAATAATGCCTTACCACAAGGCCCTAGACAACGCCCGCGAAGCCAAAAAAGGCAGCAAAAAGATTGGAACCACTGGAAGAGGAATTGGACCCTGCTATGAAGATAAAGCTTCCAGGAATGGAATAAGAATTCATGACCTTTTAAAAAAGGAACATCTGGAAACCAAATTAAAAAATATTTTGGATGAAAAAAACTTTATGCTTCAGCACTATTTTAAATCTGAACCAATACAGTTTGAACAAACCCTGGAAGAATATTTCCAATATGGGAAGCGTTTATCGGATTACGTGGATAATATTTCCTTGCTTCTCGATGAATTCATAAAGCAGGATAAAAACATAATGTTTGAAGGAGCTCAAGGAACCTTTCTGGATATTGATCATGGAACCTACCCCTATGTAACATCTTCTAACACCCTAGCGGGAAATATATGTTGCGGAGCCGGAATTGGACCGGGTAAGATAGACAAGGTGGTTGGAGTGGTAAAGGCATATTCCACAAGAGTTGGAGGGGGACCATTTCCAACCGAACTTCATGATGAATTAGGACTTCATTTAAGAGAGGCTGGAGGTGAATACGGATCAACTACCGGGAGACCAAGAAGGTGCGGTTGGCTTGATATTGTAATGATAAAAAAGGCCTGCCGGCTAAACGGACTTGATGGCATAATTATAACTAAACTAGATGTACTAACCGGCTTGAAAGAGCTAAAGATATCGATCGCTTACAGAGTAAATGGTCAGGAAATTTATGATGTTCCTCCAGATTTAGAAGCTTTTGAACAATGTACTCCAGTGTACAAAACACTTCCGGGATGGAATGAAGATATCAGGAATATTAGAACCTTTAGTGAGTTACCAGAAAACACTAAACTTTACCTAAAAACCATTGAAGAATTAGTAGGCGTTCCAATTTACATCGTATCAGTAGGACCTGCTCGAGAAGAAACCATAATCCTTGAAAACTTTTTCAAGCAATGAGCCCAGATATTGCCTGGAAGAAACTCTATTCTGAAAGGTTATCAACGGCAAGTAATGCCATACGGAAATCTTTATCTGATGGATGTCGAGTTTACATAAGTCCTGCCTGCGGTGAACCTCAATTTTTGACAAGGTGTTTCTTCGATGAGGTCAAAAATTTTACGGAAGTGGAGGTTATACAGAACCTGTCTATGGGTTCGGTCCCAGAAAATTGGGCATCTCTTTTAGGGCATTGCAGGTTAAAGACATTTTTTGTGGGACCCAAGACAAGGGAAGCTGCGAATAGGGGTTTGGTAGACTACATTCCCGCTTATTTTTCGGCCATTCCGTATTTTTTCAAAGATGGAGGCCCCTTTCCTTTGGATGTGTGCCTGGTGCAGGTAGCTCCCCCAGATGAACATGGTTTCTGCTCTCTGGGAATATCGGTCGAAATAACCAAAACCGCAATTGAACACTCACAGACGGTCATTGCGCAGGTCAACGAGAAAATGCCGAGAACTCTTGGTGATTCCTTTGTGCACGTCAGCCAGATTGATTATTTTGTGGAACACAACGAAGACCTCTTAGAAGCTCCTTTTCACGGAAGAACCGCTATATCAGAACGGATAGGAAAATACGTCAGTCAACTCGTTGAAAATGGTGCCACAATACAAACGGGCATTGGAAGAATAACTAACTCCGTTATAAGATACCTTGAAAGCAAAAAGGATTTAGGTCTCCATTCGGAAATGATTACTGATGCCCATTATGAGCTAATAACAAAGGGGATTCTTACTGGAGCCAAGAAGAACTTACACAGAAGAAAGGCCGTGGCTAGCTTTTGCCTGGGTACCAAACGATTATACAAATATGTTCACAATAATCCCGAGGTAGAGCTTTACAGCACGGAATATGTAAATAACACGATGGTAATTAATCAACACGAGAACATGACGGCCATTAATTCCGCTCTTGAAATAGACATAACAGGCCAGGTTTGTGCTGATTCAATAGGACACAAAATTTACAGTGGCATTGGCGGCTACGTTGATTTTATGATAGGTGCTGCAACGGCAAAGAATGGTAAAACAATTATACTTGTTCCTTCTACTAGCCCTGACGGGAAAAAATCAAGGATAGTTACTCATTTAACTGGTGGAGCGGGGGTTACAAGTCCGAGAAGTACAGTACAGTATGTGGTAAGTGAATTTGGAATAGCCAATCTGTTTGGCAAAGCCATAAGGGAGCGAGCAATTGCCTTGATAAATATAGCTCACCCGAAATTCAGAGAACATTTGCTGGAACAGGCTAAAAAAGTTCGCTTTGTGTATCAGGATCAGATATTACCGCCTACATATGAGCCCCTATATCCAGGACAATGGGAAACCTATCAAATATTTCCCGGCAACCTGAAGGTCTTCTTTAGACCAATCAAACCCACAGACGAAAGGGCACTCCAGGAATTTTTTTACTCATTACCCGATGAAGATATCTATTACCGATTTCTTTCAGCGATGAAAGTGTTCCCTCATAGGAACACTCAGGCTATGTGCAATATTGATTATGAGCATGAAATGGCAATTGTTGGAGTGTTGGGAGAAATCGGTAGTGAAAAAATCATTGCGCTTGGGAGATATATCCTTGACCAAAAAACCAACATGGCAGAAGTAGATTTTGCTGTAAGGGCAGAATATCAAAAGAGAGGAATAGGAACATTTCTTTTGCACTATCTTTGTGAAATTGCTAAAAGTAAGGGGATCGATGGATTTCGCGCTTACGTACTTGCTTCAAACAGAAAAATGCTGAACGTCTTTAATAAGGTAGGCTATGTGATCCATAGTCACCTTGAAGAGGGTATTTATGAAATTTGGTTCAAATTCGATGAGCCGGCTGAAGTTTGCTTTACCGACTAACAGCAAGTCCTGCTTGAAAATCCGTCCGGAAGCTTTAGCCTTTGATATTGATGGTGTCGTTGCAGACACAATGGAAATTTTTGTTGATTTGGTGCGAAATAAGTTGGGCTTGAAAAATTTTTCGAAAGACAGCATCATTGAATATGAGTTATACCGTTGTGTGCCTGCTCCAAGAGACGCCATAGATGAACTATTGTGCATTACCCTAAGTGACGAATATACCATGAAGATTCCGCCTCTTCCCGGGGCAAAGGAGTTTCTCTCCAAATTGGGACAAGTTACTAATCTTCGCTTTGTAACTGCCAGGATTTGGCCTGAATCCATAATAAAATGGCTATACAATTTGTTGCCTGAAGTAAAGCAAGAACGAATAGAGGTTTTTGCTACTGGAGATCCCCAGGCAAAGGCAAATATCCTGAAAAATCTGGGCGTAAGCGTGTTCGTAGAAGACAGGTTGGACACCTGTCATTCTCTAAGAGAAGAAGGATTTCAGGTCGTATTGTTCGATCAACCGTGGAACAGGAAGGAAAATAGTTTTATTAGAATAAAACACTGGGATGAACTAAACAATTTCATAGACTGGGATAGCTGCTAACACTGAAGTAAAGAGGGCCTGACATCGTGGACAACAGCAAGGGCGTTGTTCCTGTTCAAATTAGAGCTCAGCGGGACGGACAGTTTATTTTTATATTAGATCCGTCCATGCCTTTTCAGATGATATTGAGATATCTGGAGAAAAAGCGGAAAACATCGAATAATTTTTTTAAATCCGCAAAAATCATATTGGATCTGGGCTCAAGACCCTTCAGGATAGATGAAGTCACGGCCATAAGAGACATGTTGAGGCGTCAATGGGGAGTAAAGATTGTTGAACTTCGTCTGGGACACAGTTTAGATTCGTTTTTTGAATGGGCGTCAAAGCAGATTGATATTCCCATTAAACAAATACCGGTTGCAGAATTTTCTATGGAACCGGTAGTTATCAGGCACACCTGCAGATCCGGTACCAGGATTGAGGCTCCCGTTGACTGCATTATTCTGGGGGATGTCAATCCTGGAGCCGAAGTAATTGCGGGACGAGATATTATTGTGTTTGGAGTTCTACGGGGTATAGCTCATGCGGGAGCTATGGGAAACAGGGAAGCCAAAATTTGGGCTCTGTCTATTGAGCCAAATCAAATAAGAATTGCAGATCTTGTTGCTATGCCTCCTCAAGACGACAAACATCAACCTAAAAGATACGAGGTAGCCCAAATAAGGGATGATCAGATTCAAGTACTAACATTTTAAGGTGAGGAAGCAATGGCAGGAACAACAATAGTTATAACATCAGGAAAAGGCGGGGTTGGAAAAACAACCAGTGTGGCAAATCTTGGTACCGCATTAGCCCTTAGAGGCCGCTCAGTTGTATTAATAGACGCCGACATTGGTCTGAGGAACCTAGATGTTGTCATGGGATTGGAAAACAGAATTGTCTACAACCTTGTGGACATCATTGAAGGCCGTTGTAGGCTGGAACAGGCGATGATACGAGACCGTAAGCTTAATACCCTTTTTCTGATCCCGGCAGCTCAGACCAGAGAAAAGGATGCGGTGCATCCAGAACAAATGAAGGAACTCTGTGAGAAGCTCGAACAAAACTTTGACTACATTTTAGTTGATTGTCCTGCGGGTATTGAGAGGGGTTTCAGAAATGCTGTAGCGGGGGCACAAAAGGCTATTATTGTAACTACACCAGAGGTGTCTGCAATTAGAGATGCCGACAGAGTAATAGGTCTCCTGGAAGCCGAACTAATGAAAGATATCAATCTGATTATAAACAGACTTAATCATAAGATGGTAAAACGGGGAGACATGATGTCAACCGAAGACATTTGTTCTCTTTTGGCTGTCCCGCTGATTGGTGTTATTCCCGAAAGCGAAGAAGTAGTCATTTCTACCAACAGAGGTATACCTCTTGTGCATGACAAACGCAGTGATATAGCTAATGCCTTTAAACGTATAGCATCAAGGCTTGAAGGAGAAGAAATCCCAATTCCTACGGAAATTCCCGGTGATAGTGGCATTTTGAGTAAGTTCAAAAAGTTAATCTGGAGTTCATAAAGGTATAATTGGAGGAACGGGAATGTTTGATGCAATACGGCGATTTTTCGGAGAAAAAAAGAGTGGAGAGGTTGCAAAAAAGCGTATGCAAATAGTGCTACTCCACGATAGATTGAGCATATCACCAGAGGTAATGGAAGAAATTAAAAACGATATCCTCCGGGTTCTTAGTAGATATATGGAAATCGATCAAAAGAGCATAAAGGTTTCCCTGGAAAAAGGTGACGATTACGCTGCTCTTGTATCAAATGTTCACGTAAGAAGAGTTTATCGCCATGCCCTTTCGTCACCTGAAAATGCCCAAAAAAGTGAAAATTCAGCATAAATATGGCTGTCCAGGTATTTGTAGCAGCAACATTAAGGCAATATGTCAGCAATTACAAACCTGAAGAAGGAATCAGGTTAGAAATTCCGGAAGGAACAACTGTGAAATTACTGCTTGATATGCTTGGCATTCCCGAGCAAGAAGTGAAAGTTATAATGGTTAACGGTGTTCATGCCTCGCTAGACACCCAGTTGGAAGGGAACGAACGAATAGGGCTTTTTCCGGCTGTGGGCGGAGGATAAGAATCTCTTTAATTAATGTCTTTTAGC
>JALXAE010000028.1 GCA_026992355.1 Syntrophobacterales bacterium
GTAAACGAGCAGCCTGACTTCCTCCTGCCCGGCCAAAGCCGCAGAGGTGTTCAGGCTGACATACACCCAATACCCGATGCCATGCACCTCAACGATGAGCAGAGTAGGAGAGCGGAAAGTGATTTTGCCGCGTAAGTAGGCGATCATGTCTCTGTGTTTGGTTTGAAAGGGGCAAAGATAGGGAAATGTGGGCGCTTTGCGCCTAATGTGGACGCTTCGCGTCTAATGTGGAACGCAAGCGTTCTAATGTGGAGACCTTGCGGTCTCTAATGTGGTTTTACGCTCGCTGGCGCATCGCGTTTTTGGGGGGGCGGGCGAAGGATGTAAAAAGAATGGCAAGATTTGTTGAAGTTTGGAAAAAGTTGTAAATTTGCATTGGATGTGGCTTAACTTGCCTCAGTTCCTTTGCTTTTGGGTGATGTGGACTTTGTTTAGGCGTCTCTATGGTGGGAGAAGCATCTTTCAGGCAGGGGTTCGTTCGGTGGTTCGGCTCAGATAAAACAGAAGGACAAAACCATTCAAATCATGAAATTAGCAAGAATACTTGACAGATTAGGTTCGATCGAAAAGAATTCATTCATTAAAATAATTGACCAAATCATATCGAAGAGCCCAAAAAATATCAGGGAAATTGACGAAATCTTAAGCTCTGCAGACAAAGGTCTGAAATCTGTTGATAGCCAAAATGTAGCGAAGATATTTTCTTTGGTAAGAGAGGAGTTCTATGAGCATCTGAAATTCGCATTTCAAGACACTTCCTCTCAATTTGACATTCTGATTGATATAATAATCAGGGATGGCAACTGCATCATGAAGCAGGATTGGTTCTCAAGATTGTATGAATCGGAGATTAAACATCTGAAAAAGAGGATTAAGCAGTTGGGCATTGAGCTTGCCAATGAGAAATCAACTATTGATGAGAGTCGGAAGAGAGACTACAATATATATAAAGCCTGCATTTCAACTGCATATCAGAATGATCTGTCGAACAACAGAGAGCCTAAAATATCATTGGATGAGCTTTCGATAATCTTAACTCTTGCCAATGAGTTAGAACTTTCACAAGAAGAAGTTAAGCTAATTAAATATTCGGTTCTTCCGATTAAAAAAATGGACATTCAGGAGGTGATTAACAGCCTTAAGAACATAGGGGTGATTTTTTACTCGAAGAAGGAAAATACGATTTATGTAGCAGATGAAATGGTGCGCCTGTTGCGAAAGTTGCGCGAAAAGGAAGTAAGCGATAAGTTTTTGAGAAGAGTGTTGAAGTTGCAACGCGAGCCAATAATTAACCAAATTGCCAAAAGGCATAATATTGATAGAAAGCTTAGTTATTCCGAAAAAGTCGAAAAAATTATTAAGGAGGGAGTCTCTTTTACAAGTATATTGAAAACAGGTATTTATAGAGAAGGAACAACCTTGACAGATAAGAAGAAACAGTTAAGTGAACTATGTGAAAAAGGTTTGAATATAAAGAGATTGAAAGGGGTTACCTTGGATGAAAAAATCCAAAATTTGATTTCATATTTTGACAGTATTGAGGCAGATGAAAAGATAAGTATTTCATTGGCAGGATATGAAAAAATGTTAGCTGAGCTTAACAGCTCACTTCCGAAACTCAATAAGCAAATCAGAGCTCAATTTGAATTGCAACCGGAGTTTGTGTTGAGTGCTGATTTTTTGCTTGATTACAATATTAAGCCGAGAGACATTCTTGATTTGATCAACAAAGATGACTTGCTGAGGTTTATGAAAGAACGTGGAATAAAGCAAAGAGGAGACGATATCCTGAATGTGCTTGACCATTATAAAGATGCAGAAAATTTATACCTTGAAAACTTTGAAAATATTGCCTATAGGAACTTAAATGCTTTGAAAGAAAATGGCATATTGATAAAGGAAAGTGAGCTGGGAGTGAAATTTGAGGAGTTGACAAAAATTATTTTTGAAAAATTAGGGTTTAATGTGGATGAAAAACTCAGGAGGTCAATAAATACGAAAAAAAATAAGATTGATATTCTTATTAATCTGGGAAATGATGAGGTTGTTATTGTCGAATGCAAGACGATCAAGGAGAGGGGATACAACAAGTTTAGTTCAGTGTCAAGGCAACTGAAATCATATCAAAAATTGGCTATGGATAAAAACCTTCGAGTTTCAAAAATACTATTGGTTGCGCCGGAGTTTAGTGATGATTTTATAACAGACTGTGAAATGGATATGGAAATGAATTTGTCGCTGATAAAGGCTTCGTCTCTTTTTAAGATTTTTAAGGCCTTTAAGACGTCAAAATATGAGCGATTCCCTCATATTCTTTTCCGGGATATTTTAATCAATGAAGAGCGAATACTAAAGGCGATTAAAAAATCATGAAAGGGAAAATCTTGAACTCTGATAGTTTTGAGTAATGATTTTTGTGAGGAACCACTTCAATGAATGCTAATGTTGGTACTTTAATGAGCTCGAAAGATGTTCAAGGAAAAGTTACATACTCTGATAAATTCAAACCCATATTTCACAAAATTTATATATGTTCTCATTGTCTTAAATGTTTTTGCAATCATTCTGGAGTCATAT
>JALXAE010000029.1 GCA_026992355.1 Syntrophobacterales bacterium
AGGCGACGTTCATTATGTGAAAATTGGTGAAGAAACAAACATACAGGATCAATCCGTTTTGCATGTAACATCATTAAAATATCCGTTAAATATAGGTAATCGAGTCACCATAGGGCACAGGGCAGTGGTGCATGGATGTACGGTAGGAGATGAATGCCTTATTGGAATGGGAGCAATTATATTGGACGGAGCCCATATAGAAAAACATTGCCTCATTGCCGCCGGAGCAGTAGTAACTCAGGGAAGTCATATTCCAGAGGGGTCAATGGTGGCTGGGGTACCAGCCAAAGTGGTAAGGCAACTTAAAAGTGAAGAAATTGAATGGATAATAAAAACGGCAAAGCATTATATAAATGTTGCACAGGAATACATGAAAACCAAGTATTCTGAAACTGAAAAACCGGTTAGAGGTTTTCTCCGCTGAATTTTTCTACAGCTACGTAAATAACCCTCTTTGTCTCACGAGTAACACGTACCCGTTCATCAAGCATTAAACCAACAACCCAGCATATTTTCTCTCTGTCAGCCACAATAGGAGTTTTACTTCTCTGGCTCTTAGGTATTTTTCTGTCAGTGAAAAAATCCTGAAGCTTTTTAGACCGGCCCCTCATACCTAATGGACAGAACCTGTCACCTCTTCGCCAAAACCTAAAAAATAAAGGCCATTTTACACTATCAGCGTCCATGAAGGCTTCATTTTTCTCTGAGGAAAAAGAAACAAAATCCGGGGGCACAAATTTAACCATTATTTTCAAACCAGCTTCTTCAAACTTATAAGAACCTGGGCTATTGATCCTAAATTCAATATCGCTCCTATCATCAGATCCCTTCTTTGTGTCCTTTCTAAATATGAGGAATTTCCCCTCCACTTCAAAAACGACATCATGCCATCTTACATGCCTGCCAGAGATCGCCTCGGTTGCAACACGCCTCATAAACTCAACATGATCTAAAAAAAGGCCGTACGCATTTCCTTCCAAATATTCTATGGCTTTCCTTATAAGTCTTCTTTGAAGCGCTTTATGCAGATCTTTGAATTGGTCTCTACTCCAAACAACCAATTTATTCCCAGAGATATTCCTATACTCAGGGCAACTTAGCCTCTGCCAATGTTCATCTAAAAGTATTTCCCAAAAACTATCCTCATCACAGCACAAATCAGCGGTTCTGTTGAGCAGTATCTCAATTTTCCTTCCAGAAATTTTAGACAGTAGGGGTAATACCTCCAATCTAATCCGATTTCTCTGATACAGGGGAAGAACATTGGTCGAATCCACCATGTAAGCAATGCCTTTATCTTCCAGGTAGGACAATATTTGTCCTCTGTAAGCACACAGGAGAGGCCTTACAATGCCAGTTCTTGTTTTTACAGGAAGACTTGAAAACCCAGAAGGACCAACTCCACGGATGAGCCTTAACAAAAGCTCTTCCGCTCTGTCATTGGCATTATGAGCCGTGGTTATTTTGTTTGCGCCAACAGACTTTTTAAGGTCAAAAAAGAAATTATAACGATATTTTCTTGCACATGTTTCAATGGATAACTTCTCATCTCTACTCAACTTAGCAATGTTCGCTTCTGCAGAAAAAAAACTTAGTCCTAATCTGCGTGCGACGTCTTTTACAAACACTTTCTCTTTCGAGGACTCAGGCCTGAGATTATGGTTGAAATGAGCGACAAAAAGCTCCTCAATATTCAAAACATCCTGCAGATTATACAATATGTTGAGGAGTGCTATGGAATCTGGCCCCCCTGAAACACAAACTATTATTTTTTCGTGGGGCTCCAACAGTAAATGCTTTTTTATAAATTGAAGGACAAGTCTTTCTAAAGGATGAAATCCCTTCGGTTTAATCCGTTGAATTTGTTGTCGCATGTGTAGGGTTTATAGAATAGGACGGCAGCGCTTTGCTGTCCTTTCCTTTTTTAGCACCTTTTAAATGCGGCAAAGCCTTCTTCCATTTTTTACCTTGAACAAGAAGTTTTCCATCGCTGTTTATTACGGTGTTGTCTTCCAGAATGATAAGCCCAAACTTATCGGCCATTTCACTCCTGAACTGATATTCCATCGACTTTTTCCTGAGCCTGTAATTGAGAAAAATTAGGAGCATAACAAAGAAGGAGACAATTCCCAGCACCGTGATAAGGAGTATAAGTAGTGTTTTGAGGGATTGTTGACCGAAATGGCCTATCACGGCAAGGATTGAATCCAGCTTATAAAAAATCCCAACTCCTGCTCCAAGCAATAGCAACAAACCCAAAAAGGGTACATGTTGAAACCATCGAACCAGACGGTAAAGTTTTCTTAATTTGTCATCCCCTGCTTTCTTATCCTCGCCTTGATCAAAGTCATGGACAAACTGTTCGCCATCACCAAAATATTTATTGAAACCTACAATTATTGTTCCCACAATAAAGGTAATGGCAAGGGGTGCCAAGAAAGAGAGAGCAAAATAAGCTTTCCATGGAAAGGGTATATCTACAGGAGCCATCCCGTCTGAAGTTTCTGAACCAAGTTGATAAATCCAGCAGGCAACAAAAATTAAAACTTCGATCCAAGCCAGGAAGTACAGGTATTTACGAAGTATCTCTTTACGCTCTTCTATATCAAATAGATCAGAAAACCTTTTAGCTTTATTTTTGCTCTTTTTCTCCGACATGCCAAACCCTCATCACTGAATTTCTCTTACCTGTATCGCACCGTTCGGGCATTTCTTGGCCACTGCCAAACACTTGGTTTCTAAATGAGCCGGCACTATATCAACTTTACTTTGAGCCTTCTTACTTCCCTGCTGAAATCCAAAAATTTCCGGAAGCTCTTTAACACAAATTCCGACCGTAGCACACTTATTTTGATCCACTTCAACTTTTAAAGCCATTTTGTTTGTCTCCAGTTTTTAAAAAACGTCGGCTGAAAACACAAAAACTCTGGTATCAGGCTGCTTCCACGCATCAGGCTCAAGACCTGCTTTTCTGCAGGTCCACTCTAAAAAGGCTTCACGATCCCATTTTTGTTCGACAGCAACCTGGGGAAGCAACAATCCGCTGTAGGGGCCTTTTCTTACAACGAGACCATGTGTTCCTATTTCAATTTCAGAAATATCTTCAATTGGTTCTAGTGGAGTAAGAACAGAGATTTCTATATCTATATCATCTAGCTCCTCCGATCTTAACGGAGGGAATCTAGGATCATGAAAAGCCGCCTGTATCGCCATGTCTCTTATAGTTTCCCATAAAGGCTTTAGGCCTTCAATCATACCAATACAACCCCTAAGTTGCCCATTTTTTTTGTGCAAAGTAACAAAGGCACCTCTGGGCTCCATAAGTTTTGAAGTAGGATTTTTTAAAACAGGTAATGGTTCCCCATTCAGCTTTGCTTTTATGGTGGTATAAGCAAGTTCTTTTAAAATTTTCTTTTCTTCTTCAGAAAGTCCCAGATCAACGCCTACTTTTTTCCTTCCGCTTCCGGGGTTGTCGAAAAAGGCAGCCGCCATATATCCCACAACAGCAGACTTATCGCCTGTTACGTCTCCAGAAGTTGCATACTTCAAAACCTTTCCCCTTGTCGCCCCTAATTCCTTACTGGCTAACATAAGGGCTATCATGGGGCCGCCGCCACAGGCCTCACACTTCCCGTTTTGTAAATCTTCATACAATCCATCAGGATCGAAACTCTCAATCCTTTGGAGAACCCGACCGTCAAGAATTTTTGCTTCCCTATCAGAGTGATAATGGGACAAATCACTACTTGCCACTAGTAAAACATTTTTTCCCTTGCACACCTTGCTCAAAGCCTTTGCCAACTCCACACACGTATTGTACGACTGAACACCCATCATAATTGGCGTAAGTTTGAAATTATTATCCAGCATGTACTGCAAAAATGGCAGCTGTATTTCCAATGAATGCTCCGGTAAATGGGGTTCAACAAAATCTTGGATTACGGGTGAGGCTTCAAGCAAGGCAAAGGCTATTTCTTCATCCAAAGGCACGACACCAAAGGGCGTTTCATAACCTCCTTTAGTGTAAACACTAACACCTTGAAAATATACCTGATGGCTTGGCGCTATAACAACCACACGATTAAATTTATACCGCTCAAGAAGCTTGTACGCATAAGCTGCGACCTTGCCGGAATACATATACCCTGCATGAGGGGCAATCAAACCTATCAATCTTCCTGTAACCTCCGGCAGCTTAACACTGTTTATGTAACGAACTATTTCCCGTCTTAAACTAGCCGGATCACCTGGATACCAACTTCCGGCAATAACAGATTTTCTTACGCCCTGCATAAATCTTCTCCTGCCCAATACGTTTAAAAATTATTTAGCACAACGACTAGTTCATGAAAAGCGGTAATAATAATTTTTGCCTGTCATCATCCAAAAAAACCATTGCAAATATGTGGATGATACGGCTTTTAAAAGCTTTAAATTCGTTGACACTCACCGTTTTTTAAACTAGAGTTCGTAAGCTTCAGGAGTGGGAAAATTCATTTATTTTAAATGTTTACGACCACAAAACTGATTTAAAGGAAATCAAACGAGTTTTTAGAAGGGGTGTGGTATTAAATGAAACTAACAGGAGCCCAGATTTTTTTTGAATGTTTAAAACGCGAAGGAGTGGAGGTCATCTTTGGCTACCCTGGTGGGGCCGTTCTGGACATTTATCACGAAATGTCCAAGCATGACATTAAGCACATTCTCGTACGCCATGAACAAGGTGCCACTCATATGGCGGACGGATATGCTAGAGCATCCGGGAAGGTGGGAGTTTGTTTGGTAACTTCGGGTCCTGGAGCTACTAATACGGTAACCGGTATTGCAACGGCCTACATGGATTCAATTCCAATAGTGGTATTTACAGGGCAGGTTCCCACTCCGCTAATTGGAAACGACGCCTTTCAGGAAGTTGACATTGTAGGAATAACCAGACCATGTACAAAACACAATTACCTGGTGAAAGATGTTAGAGACCTAGGCCGGATAATAAAAGAAGCCTTTTATTTGGCAAGGTCAGGGAGACCAGGACCGGTTCTAGTGGATCTACCTAAAGACGTAATACAGGCAACTACTAACTTTACCTATCCTGAAACTGTAAATTTGAGGGGTTACAAGCCAACAATAGATCCCCATAAAGGGCAAATAAAACGCGCTGCTCAAGCACTGAGAAAAGCAAGAAGACCCGTGATTTATGCTGGAGGAGGAGTAATCCATTCCAGTGCTAACAAAGAATTAACGAAGCTTGCTGAAATGTTACAAATTCCAGTGACAACAACGCTTATGGGGCTGGGTGCCTTTCCATCCGTCAAAACAAAAGGCTCTTTTGAACTTCATCCTCTGTGGCTTGGGATGCTTGGAATGCACGGTACATATAGGGCAAATATGGCGGTTACACATTGTGATGTTTTGTTTGCTGTTGGAGCCAGATTCGACGACAGAGTTACGGGTAAAATAGAAGGTTTTGCTCCAAAAGCTACCATAATTCATATTGATGTGGATCCAACAAGTATAAGCAAAAATGTTAGAGTTGATATTCCAATAGTTGGAGATTGTAAGAAAGCGCTTAGAAAGCTGATAGAACTTTTTCAGGAAGATCCTGTAAAAGATTTAGAAGAAATCCGAAAATCATGGCTGGATCAAATAAAAGAGTGGAGAGAGACTTATCCACTGGCCTATGAACAGAAGGGCGAAAGAATTAGACCTCAGTACGTGGTTGAAAAATTATACGAGCTTTCACGGGGTGATGCTATTATAACTACGGAGGTCGGACAAAATCAGATGTGGACAGCTCAATATTACCATTTCACTGAGCCCAGGACATTAATAACATCAGGTGGTCTTGGAACAATGGGATATGGGCTGCCAGCAGCCATTGGAGCTCAGGTAGCTCGTCCCGACAAATTGGTGATCGATATAGCTGGAGACGGCAGTATTCAGATGAACGTACAGGAGCTGACTACTGCCGTTTGCAACAACCTTCCCGTAAAGATTGCTATTTTGAACAATAGCTACTTAGGAATGGTCAGGCAGTGGCAGGAGCTCTTTTATGAGAAAAATTACTGTGCCACATGCCTTGATGCTTCACCGGACTTTGTAAGGCTGGCAGAAGCATATGGGGCTGTCGGTTTAAGGGCTACTAAGCCGGAAGAAGTGGAACCGGTAATTAAAAAGGCCTTTGAAATAAATAAGCCGGTTCTCATAGACTTTGTCGTGGAACCGGAAGAAGGTGTGTATCCAATGGTACCGGCAGGAAAAACTATAACGGAGATGTTATTGGTGTAAAAATGAGCGGAAACTATAGAAACAATAATCTAAAGCACACAATAGGAGTTTTGGTAGAAAATCAACCGGGGGTTTTATCTCGAGTTGCAGGGCTTTTTAGCGGCAGAGGCTTCAATATAGAAAGCCTTACCGTTGCGGAAACAAACGAACCCGGCATGTCAAGGATAACTCTGGTCACAATTGGCGACCAGCACATAATGGAACAGATAATAAAGCAGTTAAACAAGCTGATTAATGTAATTAAAGTTATAGACTTCCAGGATACCGAGTTTGTTGAACGGGAAATGGCCCTAATTAAGGTTAAAGCTGATAAACAAAGTAGAGCGGAGATTTTGAGAATAGTCGATATATTCAGAGCTAAAGTGGTCGATGTGTCTCCCAGTTCTTACATAATTGAAGTAACAGGAGATGACGGAAAAATAGAGGCCATACTGGAACTGCTTGGACAATTTGGGATACTTGAGCTTGCAAGGACAGGTAAAGCTGCCATGGCAAGGGGGCGAAAAGACATACATAAAAAGAAGGGTAATGGAAACGGCAAATAAAGACACCCAAGCAGAATTGATTTGATTAAAGTTCGCTTTAATACCTCAAAAGTTGCTATTTATGTAGAACCAGGTTATTTAATTGCAACTGGCAATTTGCGGTTGGAGTTTATGAAAGCGAAGAAGTCTGGTAGTTGTCGCCTGAGAAACAAAGGTTGCATGACAATAGGAGGTGTAAATGCGCATATTTTACGAAAGTGATGCGGATCTTGGTTTTTTGGAAGGTAAGGTGGTTGCTGTTGTTGGATATGGAAGTCAGGGACATGCTCAAGCACAAAACCTCAGAGATTCAGGTGTTCAGGTGATCGTGGCTCAGCGGCCTGGAAGCAGAAATTACGAACTGGCTGTTGAAGATGGTTTCAAGCCTGTATCTGTTGAAGAAGCAGCTCAAAAGGCCGACATAATCCAGTTACTCATTCCCGACCACATACAGGCCGATGTTTATAAAAATAGCATTGCCCCTCACATGGAATCTGGAAAAATGTTAATGTTTTCCCACGGATTTAACATTCATTTTGGGCAAATTCTTCCCCCAAAAGATGTTGACGTAGCAATGGTTGCACCCAAAGGACCGGGGCACCTGGTCAGAAGTGAATTTGTGAGAGGGGCTGGGGTTCCGGCTTTGGTAGCAATACATCAAGATGCCACCGGAAAAGCCCTTGACCTTGCTTTAGCCTACGCAAAAGGTATAGGGGCAACAAGGGCTGGTGTTATTGAGACAACCTTCAAAGAAGAAACGGAAACGGATTTGTTCGGTGAGCAGTGTGTACTCTGTGGTGGAGTAGCCGAATTGATAAAAGCTGGCTTTGAAACTTTGGTAGAAGCCGGTTATCAGCCTGAAATCGCTTACTTTGAGTGCCTTCATGAGTTGAAACTTATTGTTGACCTTATATACCAGGGTGGTTTGTCTTACATGCGCTATTCTGTTAGCGATACAGCCGAATACGGAGATTTGACAAGAGGTCCTAGAATCGTCTCTGAACAAACTAGAAAGGTTATGAAGGATATACTCAGGGAAATTCAGTCAGGATCTTTTGCAAAGGAATGGATACTGGAGAACAAGGCAGGTCGTCCGATGTTTCAAGCTCTAAGAAAGCAAGCTCGAGAACACATAATTGAGGAAGTTGGAAAGAAGCTTAGAGCGATGATGCCCTTTCTTGACGCGAAAGAAGCTCCAGTTGATTAATCATAGCTATGGCTGAAGATGTCAAAATGCAAAATCGAGATTCCATTCCCGTGGTACGGGAAGGTGTACCTTTCATACTACTTACGAGTTTTTTCTCACTGATAATGTCTATAGTTCAGCTCAAAATTTTGGCCATCACCGGTTTGATGGCCACTTTTTTTGTTACCTATTTCTTTAGAAACCCGAAACGAATAGTACCTACCGGTATTAACAACATTGTTGCTCCTGCAGATGGACGAGTAGTCACCGTTGAAGAGGCCTCTCCCCCATCGTGTTTTCGCACAACTGGAAAATTTACGAAGATTAGTATTTTTATGTCGATATTTGATGTCCATGTCAATCGGTCACCTTGCAATGGAACTATCAAGGATGTAAAATATTTCAAAGGACGCTTTCGCCCTGCTCAAAAGGACATTGCTTCTAATACCAACGAAAAAAACTGTATTTTAATTGAAACTGAACACGGAGAAACCATTGTGGTTGTGCAAGTAGCCGGTTTGATAGCAAGGCGTATAGTGTTTTGGAAAAAAACAGGTGAAACTGTTAGCCGAGGTGAAAGAATAGGAATGATTCGTTTTGGGTCAAGGGTTGACCTGTACGTTCCCTCTCACTGGAAAATCTGTAAATCAGTGGGGGTTAAGGTCAAAGGGGGTGAAGACATAATATGCAACCGGCCATAAAAAAGAAATATAGACAGAAAAAGAAAAAGAAAAACAGAGACAAAAAGAAAGGTATTTATATACTGCCCAATCTGCTCACGACGGGTAACCTTTTCGCTGGATTCGTATCTATTATCAGTTCCATCAACGGTGAATATGAGAAAGCCGCCATTGCGATACTGATATCATGGGTTTTTGACATACTGGACGGTAAGGTAGCTCGCATTTCAAAATCGACAAGTAAATTCGGAATAGAGTATGATTCTCTTGCTGACCTTGTCGCTTTCGGCGTTGCACCGTCTATCCTAATTTATCTATGGGCTCTTAAACCCCTGGGAAGAATAGGTTGGCTTGCCGCATTTATGTTTGTTGCATGCGGAGCACTCAGACTTGCTCGTTTTAATGTTCAAGCAACAACGGAGGCGAAAAAGTTTTTCACTGGTCTTCCAATACCAGGAGCAGCAGGGTTTATGGCCACATTGACACTGTTTGCCTATCCGCACATGCCAGAGACAACCTACCCTTTTTCCATGGGATTGCTAATTTTGACTTTCATAATAGCTTTGCTCATGGTAAGCAGCGTTAAATTCAGTGCTTTCAAAGAATTAGACGCTGTACGAGCCAGACCTGTTCCCGCAGTATTATTGATAATTCTTGTCCTGATTGTGATCGCTTCAAAACCTCGAGCTATGTTATTTGCGCTCTTAACCGCCTATGTGTTGTCTGGACCGTCATCTTATATGACACATGTACTGAAATCAAAACCCAGAACTGAAAATCACGAAGCTGAAGAACTGCAGAAGGTAGAACCCAAAAATGAGTAAGAGGCTAAATACTATGAATGGCAAAACGCTGAGTGAAAAAATACTTTCGGCACATGTTGAAAGCGGAGAAGTAAAGGCTGGTGATCTTGTTGAAGCTAGGGTTGATTTTGCTTTCGGAAACGATATCACGGCTCCAATTGCAATCAAAATATTTAAGGAAACCGGAGCCAGGAGGGTTTTTGATCCCTACAGAATAGCTCTTATTCCAGACCATTTTACCCCAAATAAGGACATTGCTTCGGCAAATCAGGTAAAAATTTTAAGGGACTTCGCCAGAGAACAAGGGCTACCATACTTTTTCGAAGTGGGACGAGTTGGGATTGAACATGCACTTCTCCCTGAACAGGGACTTGTTCTGCCAGGAGATGTGATAATTGGAGCAGACAGCCATACCTGCACGTATGGAGCACTGGGGGCTTTTGCTACAGGAGTGGGAAGCACAGATCTTGCTGCTGCGATGATTACCGGAAAGGTATGGTTTAGAGTTCCTGAAACGATAAAGTTCATTTTTAAAGGCACTCTAAAGCCTTGGGTAAGTGGAAAGGATCTAATTCTTTATACAATAGGCCAAATTGGTGTCGATGGAGCACGTTACAGGGCAATGGAGTTTACCGGGGAGGTAATAGAAAAGCTTCCTATGGCCGATCGATTCACGATTTGCAACATGGCAATTGAGGCCGGAGCCAAAACGGGCCTTATAACTCCGGACTCAATAACCAAGGAATTTGTTAAGCCTAGAGCACAACGTCCCTACAAGTTTTATAGCCCCGATGAAAATGCAAATTACGAGCGCGTGTTTGAATGGGACATATCTGAACTAGAACCCCTTGTAGCCTTTCCCCACCTTCCGGAAAACGTTCGACCGGTAACTGAAGCCAAAAACATCAAGATAGATCAGGTGGTCATTGGATCTTGTACCAATGGACGATTGGAAGACTTAAGAATGGCTGCCAAAATCCTGAAAGGAAAGAAGGTTCATCCAAGGGTTCGTTGTTTGATTTTTCCTGCCACTCCTGAAATTTACAAACAGGCCATGGAAGAGGGACTTTTCAAGATCTTTGTTGATGCAGAAGCAACGGTCAGCCCCCCAACGTGTGGTCCATGTCTTGGCGGACACATGGGAATACTTGCTAAGGGTGAAAGGGCCCTTGCCACCACAAACCGCAATTTTGTGGGTAGAATGGGAGATCCCAAAAGCGAGGTATATTTGAGCAACCCGGCGGTCGCGGCCGCTTCTGCTATACTCGGTAGAATTGCACATCCTGATGAGGTTTTGGATTAAACATGCTATTGGAGGAAAACTGATAATGAAAATCCAAGGTAAGGCCTGGGTTTTTGGCGATGACATAGATACCGACGCCATAATTCCCGCCCGGTATCTGAACACCCATGACGAAAGGATACTGGCTGAACACTGTATGGAAGATGCCGATCCAGATTTTTCCAGGAAGATTAATAATGGAGATATCATCATTGCAGGGAAAAATTTTGGGTGTGGCTCGTCTCGAGAACATGCTCCTATCGCAATCAAAGCGTGTGGAGTATCCTGCGTTATAGCAGAAAGCTTTGCCAGAATCTTTTACAGAAATGCCTTTAATATGGGACTTCCTATTTTGGAAAGCCCCGAAGCAGCCAGAGAGGTAAAATCTGGAGACATTCTTGAAATAGATCTATCTTCAGGCAAAATTCACAATAAAACCAGTGGGAAAACATATCAGGCAAGTCCAATACCTGCTTTTATGAGAGAACTTGTTCAGGCCGGAGGCCTTATTCCATATATAAAGTCAAAGATGGAGGAAAGCTTCAATGATTAAAAGGCAATACCGCATCGCTAAGATACCTGGGGATGGAACGGGACCAGAAGTAATACGAGAAGCTGTGAAGGTTCTTGATGCAGTAGCGGAAAAAGAAAACTTTCAAATTGAATGGGTGGAATATGATCTAGGGGGAGATCGCTATTTAAGAACAGGTGAAGTCTTACCGCCAGGGGTAATTGACGAATTGAAACAAATGGACGCTATATTACTTGGGGCAATTGGACATCCTGATGTGAAACCTGGGATATTGGAAAGAGGCCTCCTTCTCGAACTGCGTTTTCAGCTTGACCAGTATATAAACCTCAGACCTGTTATTCTCTTTCCTGGAGTATATACCCCCATTAAGGACAAAGGGCCTGAAGACATAGACTTTGTTGTAGTTAGAGAAAACACCGAAGGATTGTATGCAGGAGCAGGTGGGTTCTTGCGAAAGGGAACTCCCAATGAAGTTGCCGTTCAGGAATCCATAAACACGCGTATGGGTGTGGAAAGATGCATTAGATTTGCCTTCGAATATGCCAAAAAGAGAAACAAAAAACGTAAAGTAACTCTATGCGGAAAGACAAATGTTTTGATTTATGCTTTTGATTTATGGGAAAGAACTTTTAACGATGTATCCAAAGAGTATCCAGATGTTCAGTCCGACTATGCTCATGTAGACGCAATTTGTATGTGGATGGTGAAAAATCCTGAGTGGTTTGATGTTATTGTAACAGACAATATGTTCGGAGATATAATCACTGATCTGGGGGCGATGATTCAAGGGGGAATGGGAATCGCAGCAGGTGGTAACATTAATCCAGAAGGCGTTTCAATGTTTGAGCCCATCGGTGGATCAGCTCCCAAATACACCGGGAAAAATATGATAAACCCGCTTGCTGCAATATGCGCAGGACAGATGATGTTGGAACACCTTGGAGAAGAAAAAGCAGCGGACAGAATTCTTAACGCTGTTAAAAGGGTAGTATCACGTGACATAAAGGATTTAGGGGCAGGTAAAATGGGCATGACAACCGAAGAAGTGGGAAATTTAGTGGCTCTTTATGCAAGTGAAAACTGATGAATAGTTACATAGATCAGAGATATCAAGTCAGGATATAGTCACTCTTTTGGAGGTTTAAAATATGGGTGAAGGTCTAAAGGTGGCTGTAGTTGGTGCAACAGGTGCCGTGGGCAATATGATGATAAAAGTTCTGGAAGAAAGAAATTTCCCTGTAAAACAACTGAAACTTTTGGCATCAAAACGTTCAGCTGGAAGAAAGTTACAGTTTAGAAATTCAGAAATAGAGGTTCAGGAACTAACTGAGTCTTCTTTTGATGATGTAGAATTGGCTCTCTTTTCAGCGGGCGCATCTGTAAGCCGTAAATTTGCTCCGATTGCCGCATCTAAAGGCTGTGTTGTGGTTGATAACTCAAGCGCTTTCAGAATGGAACCTGATGTACCACTTGTGGTTCCAGAGGTTAATCCCTATGCATTAAAACACCATAAAAAAATTATAGCCAATCCGAATTGTTCTACAATTCAAATGGTCGTTGCTCTTAAACCCTTACAAGATGCTGCTGGCATAAAGCGAATTATAGTTACCACCTTCCAGGCAGTTTCAGGAACGGGGCAAAAGGCCATATTTGAACTTGAAGAACAGGTTAAGGCGTGGGTACATGGAAAGCAATTGGAACCAAAGGTTTACCCCCACCAAATAGCCTTTAATTGTCTTCCTCACATTGGTTCATTTCTCGATAATGGATATTCTGAAGAAGAAATGAAAATGGTTAATGAAACAAGAAAGATTTTCGAAGACAACTCCATACAGGTATCAGCAACCACTGTTCGTGTACCCGTATTCTACGGTCACTCGGAATCGATAAATGTAGAATTGAAAAATCCTCTCACCCCAGATGATGTTCGAGACTTGCTTGAAAAAGCTCCAGGTGTAAGAGTTATAGATGATCCCGGTTCTTTTAAATATCCTCTGCCCCTGGATGTGGCAGGATCAGACATAACTTTCGTGGGACGCATAAGAAAGGATATCTCTGTTGATAACGGCATAGCCATGTGGGTTGTAGCTGACAACATCCGTAAAGGTGCAGCGACAAATGCCGTGCAGATAGCAGAAATCTTACAGAAAGAGAGTTTAATATAACCTTTGATTAAAAATACGGTGATATCAATTACAGGAGGCAAACTAAAAGGACGGTTGTTAAAAATCCCAAAAGGGCGGAGTGTACGACCTACAACAAACCGAATAAGAGAATCAATCTTTAATATCCTGCACCATACTATCCAAAACACAACAGTGCTGGATTTGTTTGCTGGGAGCGGAGCTTTAGGCATAGAAGCATTAAGTAGGGGTGCGTCAAAGGTTGTATTTGTGGAAAATAGTCCTCCCGTATGCAGGACTTTACGTGAGAACATAGAGCAGTGCAACCTGTCGGAACGTTCATGGATAATTTGTAAACATTTTGTAGTAGCCTCTAAAATTCTCCAAAAACAATCAATGACATTTGATTTGATATTTGCTGATCCTCCATATGACAAAAAATTGGATCTCATCATATTTCCGCTTGTAAAGAACCATCTTAAGAAAAACGGTTTATTTGTATTTGAACAACCAGGTGGCAGAAAAGTTGAGTTTGACGAAAAAGAATGGTTTTTGCTACGAGAGAAACGCTTTGGGAGTAGCTGGATCTGGTTTTTCAAATTGAAAGCTTAATTCCGGGAGGAGAGGGATGACTGAAATTAATAAATGCAATCTTGCGATCTATCCTGGATCCTTTGATCCTATTACGAATGGACATCTGGATTTAATAAACAGAGGGCTCAAGCTCTTCGATCATATTGTTATTGCGGTCGCTGTAAACCCTGCAAAAACTCCTCTTTTTTCCCTTGAAGAAAGACTGGATCTAATAAAAGAATCTTTGAAGGATTATCCACTACGCGACAGGTTGGATGTAGATGCCTTTGAAGGTTTATTGGTTGATTATGTAAGAAAAACAGGTGCTAAAGCAATTTTAAGAGGCCTCAGAGCGGTAAGTGATTTTGAATACGAATTTCAAATGGCATTGATGAACAGGCGTTTGAATTCGGATGTCGAGACATTCTTTTTGATGACGGGAATGCGATGGATTTACATAAGTTCGAGGATAATAAAAGAAGTTGCCTACGCAGGCGGGTGTGTCAAAGGACTGGTTCCAGAGCCTGTAGAAAAAAAGCTGATCGAGAAATTGAGGCCATAAATCCTGAAAAATTTCTCGATAAAAACTTCTCATTTGTATTGATATTAATGTCTTTTGGAACAATACATGATTCAGATTAAAAAAAATATTTCACAAACACCCTTCGATGTGCTATAGAGTGCTTCGTAAGTGAAAATGATAAGAAAGCTTTGAGTTCGGGGCCTGGCTATACAACCGATTGGTATTGAAAGTGGGTGCATCCGAAGACTTCAAAAAGAAAAGAACATTTATAGAATATCTCGCCTTAGTCAGCCAGCTAGGCCTCACAATGGCAGGTTCGATTGTTCTATGTTTTGCCATTGGTTTTTTCTTGGACATGTGGTTGGGAACGCGCGGAGTTTTCATTACGATATTTATCATACTGGGAATTGTGGGGGGCGGAATAACAGTTTACCGGCAGATTATGGATCTGGAGCAAAAAAAGGATAAATAAACGGGTTAAGGTGAATATTCGTTGAAAACTGAAAGTATTGAGAGGTACTGGAAATATCAGAGGCGGATATCAAAACGGGCGTTCGGATCTTCAGTATTGATTGGGCTTATTGTTTTTTTTGTGGGATACAAATCGGTTGCAAGAGGGTTGCTTCTTGGGAGTATGTTTAGCGTGTTGAATTTCAACGTAATGGCCTTGGTTCTTCCTCACCAAATAGGTTATCAGAAAAGAAAAGCGACAGTTGTGGCATGTGCGTCCCTTTTCGGACGTTTAGCAATGTTGGCTGTACCAATAGCCATAGGATTTTATTTTGAGCGTTTTAATTTAATATCTACAATCGTGGGTCTATTCGCAGTGCCACTTTTTCTTTTATTTGATCGTGTAATACTTGCCAGAATTCGTGGGGAGTACAGTCTATGAAAGAGCTTGGGAAAATCTGGACATGGGTCCTTGATGTGGGAGGTTATCATCTGGTTTTCAATGTTTCCACCATTATCATGACGCTTATAGTCATGGGATTTTTAATACTCTTTGCCCATCTTGCCACTAAAAACAAGAGTTTAATCCCCAGCACACCTCAGATTATAGGAGAGCTTTTTGTAGCCAATTTTTGGAAACTTACAGTAGATGCTCTGGGCGAGGATATGGCAAAGACATATTTCCCCTTAATATGTGCCTTATTTATGTTTTTGTGGTGTTGTAATGTGATGGGCATAATTCCAGGTCTTGAAGAACCTACGAAGGACCTCAATACTCCCTTAGGATTGGGTATAATGGGTTTTGTTATTGCCCATTATGCTGGAATAAAGACAAAGGGATTTAAAAAATACATAAAAGAATATTTTGAACCTATATTCTTTATGATGCCCTTAAATGTCGTTGGTGAGCTCGCGAAGGTTGTATCTATTTCTTTTCGTCTCTACGGTAACATTATGGGGGGATCAATAATAATTCTGGTTGTATCCTACCTGGTTTATGACGTAATAATACCTCCGCTTCTTTATGGTTTCTTTGGGCTCTTTGTCGGAACTGTACAGGCATTTGTTTTTACCATGTTAACGCTTGTGTATATATCGGTACAGGTAAGGTAAAATGAGCTGGGAAAAGGTTGAATTACTACGGGCCGCTTCTTATCTGGGAGCGGGGATTTCGATTGGTTTCGGAGCAATTGGAGCTGGAATTGGGGAAGGTATAGCAGCTGGGGAAGCAAATCATGCCCTTTCTTACAGACCGCGCTTTTCCAGCGAAATCCTCACTACAATGCTTGTGGGGCAGGCCATAGCAGAATCAGCGTCAATTTTCGCTTTGGTTATAGCTATGTTACTCCTGTTTGGCAGTGTTGAATCCAAACCCCTTGTAACCGTCTGGGCATACATAGGGGCGGGTCTGTCAATGGGTATTTCAGCCATTGGTTCTGGTATAGGTACTGGAATGCCAGTAGCCGGGGCATGTAAAGGTATAGTACGGCAGCCCAGTGCCCAAAGCCAGATAACATCATTAATGCTTGTAGGGTCGGGCGTAGCCCAGTCAACGTCAGTTTACGGCTTTCTTATAGCACTTCTTCTTCTTTTCAAACCCTTGCCTGACGTTACGACATTTGCGAGCGCAGGCGCTTTGTTGGGAGCAGGTTTTGCCATGGGATTTGGGGGAATTGGTCCGGGCATTGGAGAAGGAATTGCCGCCGGTTATGCTGTAGAGGGTCTGGCAAGAAATCCCGAACTCACTACTGTCATGACAAGAACTATGCTGGTCGGGCAGGCAGTAGCAGAATCTACAGGCATATATTCGCTTGTTGTTTCATTACTGTTGATACTTAACGTGTAGAAAATGTTTTTGGTTTAGACGGGTTTTGATACCAAAAATTCTTTCAAAAAAGGTTTACAGATTTAGGAGGTGAACAGATGGACATTACAGGAGCTGATTTCATTAGAGGTATGGCTTTGTTGGGTGCTGGATTAGCCATGGGTTTAGGGGCTATAGGACCAGGTGTAGGTGAGGGTTTTGCTGCAGGTAAGGCATGTGAAGCAATCGGCAGAAAACCTGAAGAAGCCGGTTTGTTAACCCGAACCATGCTTGTTGGACAGGCAGTTTCAGAGTCTACCGGTATCTATTCATTGGTTGTTGCTTTACTTCTAATGTTTGTTGTTAAGTAAAAGGCTTGTATTGACAAATACATAGAGTTTACTTCCATAAAAATGGCAACGGGTATAATGCTATGATAAGCCTGAATGCTACAATTTTTGTACAGGTAATTTTGTTCCTCGTACTGTTGTTTATACTCAACAAAAAGTTAATACAGCCGCTGCATCAGGTTATTTTGGAACGCCAGGCGTTCATAAAGCAGAAAACCAAAGAACTCGAAGCACTTGAGGAACAATTAAAGTCTTTAGAACAACAGTATGAGGAGAGACTCCAACAGGCTTCGAGAGATGCTTTGGCAATTAAAGAAAAGTACAGGCAGGAAGGGGTTGCTATTGCCAGAGAAACAATGGCAGACGTTCAGGAAACCATAAGCAAGCTGCGGTTGAAAGTGAAGGCTGAAGTGGAAGAAGAACTGAAGAGAGCCCGAGAACAGCTTCACGAAATTGCCGAAGCATTATCCTATGATTTTACGGAAAAAGTGCTGGGTCGTAGAGTCTAACGCGACCGAGGAAATATAAGGAATAGCCATGAGGGAAATGTATTCAAAGGGTTGCACAAGGATATGGCTTATAGTTCTGGTTTCGTTAATTCCGCTAGTTTCACTGGTTTTCCCTGTTGGTGCCGCCGAAACGGCAGCAGAAACTGTAAAGGAAACCGTCTTTGGAATTGATCGTGATCTCTGGAGCTCCTTTTGGAGAGTTGTAAACTTTTTGATTCTAGCTTTTCTTCTCTACAGGTTTCTGAAAGACCCTGTTACTCAATTCTTCCGAAAACAGCATGAAGATATTGTTTCCGAGTTCGAATCTTTAGAGAAGCTTGAAGAAGACCTTGTAAGCCGTGAGGCCAGACAAAAAGAGCTCTTGGACAGGTTGGATGAAAAAATAGCTGAAATCAAGTCCTATTATGAGCAGGTTGGTCAGGAAGAAAAAGAAAGGCTCTTAAGACAGGCTGAGGAATTCCGTAAGAAAGCTTTAGCTGATGCTGAATTGGCGGCTCAACGGGAGTTTGAGGAGGCAAAGAAGCAATTTAGAGAAGAAGTTGTTGAAAAGGCTGTACAGTTAGCAGAGGAGAGAATAAAGCAAAAGATAGAAATGGAGGACCAGCAGAATTTAATCCTGCAATATCTTCAAATGTTGGAATCTAGTAAAAATAAATAACATTGCTCCGGGCAGGGGACAGAAAACCTCCAGTCCCCTGCTCTTTTTCATTGTAATTTTCACATCTCCTAAAAGGTTGTATAACAAACTTTATCGTTTACTTTACATGCCCGTGCTAGTTCCAGATGTCTGAGAGTCGCAAAATTTGACCGAAATTCTTCCTCAGATATATTCAATTGGGAACATATTTCTTCAGCAGTAACTGGTCCATTTTTCTTAATCAGATCTAATATTTTTTCCTGCAACGAGGTCAATGTAACCTGACCACTTTTAGAAAGGGTTTTTGCGGAGTGCACTGCCCATGGATCACAGGTTTTTGGTGTAGCAACAATATCCAAATAGCAATCTTCGCACAAATCCATACCCCCATGTTGATACACATCGGATTCATTTTCTATAACCGCCCCACATTTTTTACACCTGACCATCTTTCCCCTCCTCAAAAGATTTCAAAATTGAGGCAATTTTAAAAAGTAATTCTTCGGTTGAATAAGGTTTTCTCAGAAAATGGGTATCCGAAGGAAGCTTATATTTGGATATACTATCATCAGCATAACCAGATATAAACAGACATTGAACATCTGGTCTTTTTGATTTAACCATATTCCACAGTTGAGGACCGCTCAGCTCAGGCATAACTACGTCCGTTATAAGAAGATCCACTTTTTCCATACGATGGGTGTCAAGCCAATTTAAGGCCTCAGATGGTCTGACAAAACAAATCACCTTAAAGCCATGCATCCTGAGAAACTGTCCCAGAAGAAACAGGATGTCTTTATCGTCCTCTACCAGCAAAATAGTCTTTTGTTCTTCAGACATAAAAACAGTATCTTCTCCGATTTTCGTTTTGTCTGAATCTTTCGCCGAAACATCACATTTTGGAAGATATATATCAATCCTGGTACCCTTGCCTATTTGACTGCAAACATCTATTACCCCATTATTTTGTTTAACTATACCGTAGACCATACTTAACCCGAGTCCAGTACCCTTACCATCTTCTTTGGTGGTGAAAAAGGGCTCAAACATTCTGTCCATAATTTCCTTAGTCATGCCATGTCCATTGTCAATAATTGACAATCGCACATATTCTCCTGGCACAATGACACCGAACTCACCATGTTTCTGCTTTGAAACAGTCTCATTAGCTGTTTCAACGATGACTAGTCCGTTATCCGTTATGGCGTCCCTGGCATTGATGATAAGGTTTACCAGGATCTGTTCCATCTGAGTCGCATCTGCCAGCACATTCCAGAGGTTACTATGCAATCTCAAATCAAGCTCTATTTGTTCGCCAATAAAACGACTGAATAGAGGAACCGCATTTTGGATAACAGCATTTAAATTTGTAACTTTGGGATTGCTAATCCCCTTTCTTGCAAAAGACAATAACTGCTGTATTACTTTGGCAGCCTTATGCGAGGCCTTTATGACTTCTGTTATATGTTGATGAGGTGTTGAATCTCTTTCAACCTTAGCCAGTGCCAATTCGCTATGTCCCAATATAATTTGCAAGACATTATTAAAATCATGGGCTATTCCACCAGCCAGTTTTCCCACAGCTTCCAACCTTGTAGCGTGAGCAAGCTGCTCCTCCAACGTCCTGATTTTTTCTTGAACGATCTTTTGCTCAGTGATATCCACCGCCACACCAGAACAAAGAACTGGTTTTTTTTGTTTATCATATTCAATCACCTTTCCCTTAATGTAAATCCATTTCCAATAACCCGAAGAGTGTTTAACCCTGAATTCTCCCTCAATCAAAGAAGAATATCCCAAGATATGATTGTTAAACGCAGAGAAAAAATCATCTTTATCATCTGGATGCAAAATGTCTTTCCAATCAGATAGGTCGGAAATCCCTACACCACCGTCTTCCAGTCCCAACATGGAAATCCACCGGTTATCATAAAACAATTTTCCTTCGGGCAAATTAGCATGCAACACTGCCAGGTTAGCGCTGTCCAATGCCAGGTTGAGCTGTTCAAGGGTATGCTCCAGTTTCAATTGACTTTCGCGCTCAGCAGTACAATTTCTGAATATAATTATTGCCCCTACTACCCTGCCATCAGACATTTTTATGGGAGATGCCCTATAAGAAATAATCGTTTCAGTATCCTGACGAGACACCAGGATATAATGATCTGTAAAACCAGTTACTACTCCATTTTTGAGAACTTCTTTTAGAGGGTTTTTTGCTTTTTTTAGAGAGTCTTCATCAACAACCCTAAAAACATACTGTAAAGGTTTTCCTATGCTTTCTCCTTCTTTCCATCCAGTAAGTTCTTCAGCAACCTCGTTCATTCTCTGGACATTGCCGTTAGCGTCAGTGGCAATAACACCATCAGCAATGCTGTAAAGAGTAGTTCTTACAAGCTCTTCTCTTTCATATACTGCATTCAGAAGGTTTGAAATTTCTTCAGTTTTTTTCTTAACCCTAGAATTTAAAGAAAAGTTCCAGAACAAAACGACAATCATCAAAAATGAAAAACCCCCCAATAACCAAAAAGCATATCTCAGAAAATAAGGCTTTATTAAAGGGCTACCCATCCATCTGTTTATTACAGCATTCTTCTCAACAGCCGGTATGCGATCAAAACCACTTTCAATCGCCTGTAATACACGGCTATTTTTCTTTAAAGCGGCTCGGCACACATTACCCTGGTAAAGCATCAAACCTTTACGAAATTTTTCCAGAACACGATATTTACCAAGATAATAAATCGCCGGAGGCCCATCCATACAAAATATTTTGACCAACCCAGCTTGAGCATCTCTTATGATATCTTCATAACTATCGTAAAAAACAAAAGTATCTATACCCTTGCTCTTCAAAATCCCAACAACAGCATCGCCTTTAAGAACAGCTACTACAAAGCCTCTAAGAGATTCAATATTCCCTAAACCAGTTATAGATTTGTGATGGAAGATATTTGCTGAGACATTCTTCATATAAGGGTCAGAAAATGCGTATATTTTTTCTCTTTGAGGAGTCCTAAATATAGCGTCAATAACCTCTGCCTGGTCATTTTTTATTAAAGACTGTGCGTTATTCCAATCAGTAACAATAAGGGTCACCTGGGCGTTGTTGTATTTCTTATAAAGCTTCCACAAATCAGGAACTATCCCCTGTGGAACGCCTTTTTCGTCTCTAAAAATAAAAGGCGGATAATTGTCTCCAACAACAACCCGAATATGACGAGTGGCAGCCCGGGATAAATCTGAACAAAAAACAAAACAAAGAAACAAAAACGCAAGTGTGTAACAAAATTTTGAAAAAACAGACGAGCACAAAAAACGACACGCGCAAACCATATACCCTTTTGCATTCATTAATCTTCGCTCCATAATTAATATAACCTGATTGAAGGTCTAACCTTTTTGGAATCAACAATCAATTCTATTTGCTAGGGAAAAAACAACTAATAGTTGAGTATATTAATAATACCCAGAACTTCACTTTCAACAATTTTTCATAATTTAACAAAAAAAGGTGGCAGATTTAAAAAAAACAACTTATAGTTCTTATTGACTGGGTGAACATACCCAGGTTTTTTTGTTTTTAGGGTATGAGTTACAAAAAGTAAAAGGAGTAGAGCAATGAAGAAAGTAGAAAAGGGCCACTTCGTGAAAGTCCACTACACGGGAAAACTGGAAAACGGAGAAGTTTTCGACTCCAGTGAAGGGCGTGGCCCACTTGAATTTCAAGTAGGAGCTGGACAGGTTATTCAGGGATTTGAAAGCCAAATTGTAGGAATGTCCGTAAATGAGAAAAAATCCTTTACATTAACCCCTGAGGAAGCCTACGGCCAGAGAGATGATAGGCTGGAACAAACCTTCTCCCGTTCCGAATTGCCACCAAACTTCGAACCATCTGTTGGAGAAATTTTAGCTCTTCAAACACCTGACGGAGGCAGAATCCCGGCAACGGTAGTCAACATCACAGATGAATCAATTACAATTGATCTGAATCATCCGCTAGCCGGTCACACTCTGAGCTTCGAAGTAGAAGTGGTTGACATTATGGAACAACCACCCACGCCAAATATGTGCGGCGGCTGTTCCTGCGGCTAAACAAAACAAAAACGGGTGTATGAGAATATCTCACACACCCGTCGTACTTCATCAATCCAATCTATTTAGCTGTCTATTCATGCATGTGACTTTTCCTTTCAATAGCCCTCCACTTTTCCAAAATATTTCTAGCAATTCTTAATGTAGCAGAATCGATCATTCTACCATCAATAGCCACTGTGCCCTTCCCTTCAGCCTTAGCCAGTTCATAGGTATCCACTATTTTTCTGGATCTATCGACATCTTCCTGAGAAGGCGTATACACTTCGTTAATTATTGGTATTTGGTCTGGATGTATCGCCCACTTACCATCACAGCCTATAGCTGCGGATAGCTGACTCGATCTTTTAAGGCCTTCTACATCTTTAAAGTTACCATAGGGGGCATCTATGGCAGCAAGACCTGCTGCTTTTGCAGCCATGACCATTCTGCTTAAGGGAAAATGCCACCTGTGACCCGGATAAAATTCCTCACTATCACCATGACCACTCACTCCTTTGACCATTGCTGATATGGAAGTGGCATAATCAGCAACCCCAAAAACAAGAGCTTCCAAACGATTTGAACTAAAAGCTATATTTTCCACCCTTAGCATCCCTTCAGCCGTTTCTATCGACGCTTCAATTCCTATCCTACCACGTTGAACCCCACTGTTCATTTCGATTTGAGTGAGAAAGTAATCAATTGCCTTTACTTCACATGGATGATTGACTTTGGGAATAACAATTGTGTCCAAAATGTGGGCACAGTGTTCAACAATTTGAAGATCTTTATAAGCAAAGGGGGAGTCCATAGGATTGATCCTGATAGACACAACATACCCGTCCCACCTTGCCGCTTGCAGTGATTCAATAATGAGTTCTCGGGCACGATTTTTCTGATCCACTGGAACACTATCTTCAAGATCAAGCATAATAACATCTGCCGGTAACGTCCGAGCCTTATTAATCATTTTTTCTCTGTTACCCGGAACAGACAATATAGAACGACGAAGTCTTATTGGCCTTCCCATGAACTAAGCCTTTCTTTTTTAATCACTCTTTTTTTCTTTTAATGCAGCCTGAGCCGCTGCCAGCCTAGCAATTGGAACCCTATAGGGAGAACAACTCACATAATCCAAGCCAATTTGATGACAAAATTCGACCGAATTGGGTTCCCCTCCGTGTTCGCCACAAATGCCAATCTTTAAATCGGAACGGACAGCCCTACCCTTTTGAATACCTATCTTCATAACCTCACCAACACCCCTCCTGTCAATCCTTTCGAAGGGGTCGTACTCCCATATTCCTTTATCCAGATAGTCATGTAGAAATTTAGCGGCATCATCTCTGCTTATTCCGTAAACGGTTTGAGTTAGGTCATTAGTGCCAAAGGAAAAGAACTCCGCGACCTTAGCAATTTCGTCCGCAGTAATAGCACCTCTTGGAATTTCTATCATGGTTCCAACATGATAGGGTACCTCTACACCTTGTTTCTCAAAAATCTCATTGGCGACTTCGTCAACCACTTTTTTCTGGTCTTCTAATTCATTCACATGTCCCACTAAAGGTATCATTATCTCAGGTTTAACCTCAACGCCCTTTTTCTTAACTTCACAGGCCGCTTCAAAGATAGCTCTTGCCTGCATGGCCGTAATTTCAGGATACACTATACCAAGTCTGCATCCTCTGTGACCTAACATAGGATTGGCTTCATGAAGAGCATCAATCTTCGTCCGTAAAACATCCTCAGAAATGTTCATCTTTTCAGCCAGCTCTTTTATAGCTCGATCATCATGAGGTAAAAATTCATGCAATGGAGGATCTAGCGTACGAATTGTAACAGGCATATCCTTCATAACTTTGAAAATTCCTTTAAAATCTTCTTTCTGCATAGGCAAAAGTTTTTCTAACGCCCTTTCCCTTTCCTCTCTCGACTCAGCAATAATCATTTCTCTGACTGCATCTATCCTATCCCCTTCAAAAAACATATGTTCGGTTCTACATAGCCCAATGCCTTCGGCTCCAAATGCTATGGCGATCTCACACTGATCCGGCTTATCCGCATTAGTTCGAACGCCAAGTCGTCTAAACTTATCGGCCCATTTCATCAATTTCTCAAAATTTTGATAGACAACTGATTCCTCTGGCTTCAATGTCTTATCTATCAGTACCCTAATTATTTCAGAAGGCTGAGTAGGTATTTTGCCCTCGAAGACCTCTCCAGCGGTACCATCTAGAGAAATCCAGTCGCCCTCTTTAAATACCCTATTACCCACAACGAATTGTCGTTTTTTGTAGTCAATCTCAATGTCTCCACAACCAACCACACAAACCTTTCCCATCTGCCTGGCAACAAGGGCTGCGTGAGAAGTCATGCCACCTCTACTGGTTAATATTCCCTGGGCGGCATGCATCCCACGAATATCCTCAGGCGATGTCTCGATGCGAACCAATATCACATCCTCTCCCCTTGACGCCCATTCTTCGGCATCAGGTGCGTTAAAAACTATTCTCCCTGTAGCAGCTCCAGGTCCCGCATTAAGGCCCTTAGCTATAAGTGCACCTTTCTTTAAAGCTTCCTCCTTTCTGGACATATCAAATGTTGGTCTAAGAAGCTGGGTTAACTGCTGAGGTTCTACTCTTAAAACCGCTTCCTCTTCACTTAAAATACCTTCATCAACCATTTCAACGGCAATACGAAGGGCTGCAAAGGCTGTCCTTTTTCCAGACCGAGTCTGAAGCATCCACAGCTTTCCCTTTTGTATTGTAAACTCGATGTCCTGCATGTCTCTATAATGCCGATCAAGAATTTTACGGATACGCTCCAATTCCGCATAGACTTCAGGCATAGCTTCTTCTAAAGATACAGAATTAGGGTCAGTCTTCTGGGCTTTATTAATGGGCTGCGGCGTTCGTATGCCAGCAACAACATCCTCGCCTTGAGCATTTATCAGATATTCTCCATACAATACATTTTCGCCTGTAGCAGGATTCCTGGTAAAAGCCACACCAGTAGCTGAATCTTCGCCCATATTACCAAAAACCATAGTCTGCACGTTAACTGCTGTTCCCATATCACCGGGAATATCATTCAATTCACGATAGGCTATTGCCCTCGGGTTGTTCCAGGACTTAAAGACAGCTCCAATAGCTCCCCACAGTTGTTCATTGGGGTCTTCTGGGAAATCTATACCCAATTTCTGCTTGATTAATTCCTTATAAAGCCGAACCAGTTCCTTAAGATCTTCAGCTGAAAGTTCATTATCGAAGGATACCCCTCGCGACTCTTTCATTTTGTCAAGAATTTCTTCAAAGGGATCTATGTCGTCTTTGGTCTCCGGCTTTAAGCCAAGAACTACATCGCCATACATGGCGACAAAGCGACGATAACAGTCATAAGCAAATCTTTCATCATTGGTTTTCTCAGCAAGTCCCTTCACGGTTTCATCGTTTAATCCAAGATTTAAAACCGTATCCATCATGCCTGGCATACTTATAGGGGCACCTGAACGAACGGAGACAAGAAGGGGATTAGTCGGATCACCGAATTTTTGCCCCATTATTTCTTCAACTTTACTCAAGGCTTCTTCTACCTGTTGAGGCAACTCCTCTGGATACTTGCCGTCGTTTTCATAAAAATAGGAGCAAACTTCCGTTGTAATGGTAAAACCAGGGGGTACAGGTATTCCAAGGTTTGTCATCTCAGCTAAATTCGCTCCCTTGCCCCCCAGCAAATTCTTCATTGCCGCATTACCTTCAGCCTTGCCAGCGCCAAAAAAATAAACATATTTTTTGCCCATGGATCCAACCCCCGATCGTGTGATTTTATTCAGTTCGCGGAAAATGCAACAAAAGACTTAATTATCAAAATAAGAGAAGTTGGAAGCTTATAGCAAGAAAAAACTGAAAACCCCATCGTGGAATAGATGGGGTTTAATATTAATACTTTACCAAGTTAAAGGGAAAAGAATTATCCAGATTTTAGAGTTCGAGCCAGGAGTCAGAATAGAGGGTATGTCCAAGAATAACTCTAGCAGTCTTCACAAAATCACGCTGCTCATCAGTCAAGGAATCCATATCAATGGGCTCTCCATCCTCAACCTTATGTACAACTTCTTCAAGATCCGGTCTTTCACCACGTGCGATTGCATGGAGTTTAGTATCAAAACAATCCACGATAGCAGATTTCATGCCCCAACGTTTCCAGATTATTAGCATTACCTGGTTTAGAATAGGTCTTAAATGTTCCGGAGCGCCATTAGATACGTTAGAAAGACCTATAGTAGAATTACATCCCGGGGCAATATCCGGGAACATTTTCATAAATGCAAGGGCGCTCATTATCTGATTTTGCTGAACATTAACAGGGGTCTGAATAGGATCAACGAAAATTTTTTCTGGTGAGATGCCCAACTCGGTAGCTCGAAATACTATCTCGGCACACAGAGCCCCCCGCTCATTTTCATCCCTTGGCATTCCTTCGGGTCCCCAGAGAAGGGCAACAAATTCTGCTTCATATTCCTTTGCCAATGGAAGCAAGGCATCCATTCTTTCAGGTCTTACCATAATTGAATTTATCATGGCAGGACACTTCGTATGAACTTTTAATCCTGCTTCGATAGCCTTTATATTGGACGTATCAAGAGCACAGGGAAGATCAACAACCTCGTGAATAACCGGCACTAGCCAGCTCATAAGCTCTTCGCCATACTTGCCAGCAGGGCCAATATTCAAATCAATATAGTCCATTCCTGCTTCAGCCTGCTGGACCGCTAATTCCTGCAAGGTCTTCTTATCTCTTTCCTTGAGCGCCTTGCCGTATTTTTTGCTTACAATATTTAGGTTCTCGCCTATTAACTTCATAAACTACGCCTCCTTTTTAGAGGTAAAACGGTAACAATAATAAGCTGTTATTCATACAAAACTATACAGTAGGGGATACCTTATATCCCCTACTGATGTCAAAATAAAATCAAGACAAACTGTTTCCCTGTAAATCGTCCTTATTCAGGTTTGAACATTTTGAGGAACTTGGGTAACTGGCTTGCTTCCCTAGGCCCAACAACCACATTCCAACCAGGTAATTCTTCTTCTAACTCACCGCTAATAGCTGCAGCATAACCAGGAATTACAACACTCTTATGCTTAATCTTATCCGCTATACCACACTTGTTAATGAACATACCCACGTCTTCACCACTGAACTTACCGGCAGCCCACGCTGTCATGACCGAAAGCCCTTCAGTATCCTTAACAAGTAGCCATGCAGGTTCGCGACAGGCCTCAACCTCACCAGACACAATAAAATATGTAAGAGAAAAGTTGCAGGTAACCAACACAGGAGAATTTTCATCTGGATTATTAATTGGGTAAATGCCGGCCTCCGCAGTCATTGGTCTTTGAGGATCTGTGAATATATTCAACCTTTGCAACAATAATGGAAATACACAGTGAGGCTGCATATCACTCAAAACAACAATTCCACCGTATTTTGCTATGAAAGTGGCTGCTACGAGAACTTCTTCTTCAGGAGAAGACGCCATTTCATTGGCAAAAACTATTGTTGGAAAGCCCAGAGGACGGAACCGATCAACAAGAGCAGCTCGTCTGATAATTACATTCTGGGTAAACTGCTTCTTAAGATCCCTGGCACCTGTGTCAATAACAATATCTTTAATATCCATTTTCAGAAGGTTCTGGGTGATCTTGATAACGGTATCTATTTTACCGTCAGCCCTTATGGCAACTGGACAGCCATACTTCTTTGCTAGAGGTGCCATCTTGGGACCATTTTTCATTGTAACAGCATAAATAAGGGGATTTCTGTCTTTAGCAACTTCGAGAGCCGCTTCCATAACCGCTGGGTTGGGAGACATAAGAATCAGGCTGGCTTCAGTCATGCCCATAACTTTTTCAACAAAGGCCTTATACTGAGCAGGATCGTTGCTTTTATCGAGCAACGCAATTAATTCGGGTCTCATCATAACACCAACGCGCTCAAACTGAAGAGCTTTAAATCTATCAAGCTTGCCCTGAATGGAGGCGTCATCCTCATCACTGGCAATCAAACAGGCGAGACCCGTTGGGTTATTAAAGGTTTTCTCATGTCTAAATTGTACAAGCTCACCACCGACCTTAATGGCATAATCACCGCTTCCGATGTTAACCGTTCTGATTGGTGGTGCAGATTGTTCGGCCAAAATCTTTTTTGCTTCCTCTGAAACATAAGGAC
>JALXAE010000030.1 GCA_026992355.1 Syntrophobacterales bacterium
AAGATGTAGATAAGGCATGGTTGCACTTAGCTGAAAAGCGGTACCTCGAACTTGAATCAGGTGAGATTAAAGGGATGTCATGGGCGGAAATTAAAGATGAGGTAACGGCTGGGGATGCATGAATTATTTTTTCACCCCGACGTCGGTAACGAAATTAAAGCATCGTACGCATGGTATCAGAAGCAGGCAGCTGGCTTGGGGGATGATTTTCTTGCTGAACTTGAGTCAGCATATTAAACATTAGCAGAACTTCCCGATACTTGGCCGAAATTCCAAAAAGGTTTTCGCAGGTTTTTGCTTAGCAAGTTCCCGTTTTCAGTGATATATTGCATAAAGAATAACACGATTTTTGTCGTAGCCGTCATGCATAACAGTCGAAAGCCAGGTTATTGGAAAATGCGCATCATATAGGAAAAGAATCTTTGCGTCCTTCGCGTCCTTTGCGGTTCAGCTTTTGTATTTTTAGACTTTGAGCCTTCAGCCTTGAGCTTCGAGCTTGTTCACCGCCCGCTTCGCTCAAGGACGCCAGGAACGCCAAGAGAGAACAACGCCAAACAAGTGATTTCTTCCCTGTCGGTCAACCCCGATAGGGAAAAGTCAAAACCCTTTGCGTCCTTGGCGCCCTTTGTGGTTCAGTTTTTCTTAAACTTTGAGCCTTGAGCTTTTTTCTTCGCGGTTCATTATCGAAAAAATTAATATATGATTTCCATCCGTACTGCTTCCTTAAAAGACCAATCTGCCTGGGACGATTATCTGGACAAACATCAAGATGCTCCTCCTTATTGCAGTTTTGCATGGAGAAAAGCCGTAGAGCAGGCGTATGGTCACAAGGCACATTATCTGATTGCCGAGGACCATGAAAAAATTTGCGGCGTACTTCCCCTGTTTGTATTTCACATTCCATTTTTCGGGAATACTCTCGTATCTTTACCGTATTGTGATGCTGGTGGTGTTTATGGAGATTCCGAGGAAGTTTGTCGCCGTCTAATAGAGACAGCATATTCAAAGGTTGAAAAGGGCAAGGCAGGCAAGCTGGAAATCAGGAGCCCAAACATATTAGAGACCTTGGAAGAGTCCAGTAAATGGAGTGTTTCTGTTAATACCGGCAAGGTCAGGATGTTACTTCAACTACCTTCGAATTCCGAGGAATTATGGTCAAGCTTCAAATCAAAACTTCGTAGTCAGGTGCGGAAGGCTGAAAAGAATGGCTTGGTTTTTCGATGGGCAAATGAAAGAGATATTCCTGCTTTTTATGAAGTGTTCAACCGTAACATGCATGCTCTTGGCTCTCCTGTTCACAGCAGATCATGGATCGAGGCTGTATTTACAAGTTATGAGGATAACGCACGTATAGGTTTGGTTTTTAAAGATGAACAACCTGCCGGATGTGGATTAATACTTTGCACAAAAAATATGGTAAGTATCCCCTGGGCTTCGACTCTCAGAGAGTTTAATCGTTTATCTCCCAATATGCTTCTTTACTGGAATTTTTTGAAATTTGCAGCTGATAGTGGTAGAGATGTTTTTGATTTTGGAAGGTCCACGCCTGGGGAAGGGACATACAGGTTTAAAAAACAGTGGGGGGCAGAGCCACATGCTTTATATTGGTATGTTTTATCCACTGCACCTGTAGGGTGTGCATCATCAGGGCATGGAAATAAGCGAGTGATATTGGAAAATGTCTGGCGTAGGTTGCCTGTGTCTGTGGTAAATGTTTTAGGGCCTTTGGTTAGGAAATATATAAGTTTGTGATTTTTTGAGGTATTCGTTCCTTTTTTTAGGATAAACAGCTCTGATGAAATTATCAGTTGTAATTTTGACATGGAATTCAGAGCGGCATATTGCTGCCTGCTTGTCATCAATTCTGGAAAGTGCTAATGAATCTTTTGATAATTATGAAGTCTTGGTAGTCGATAATGGTTCGCAAGACAAAACCCGTGAAATTTTAGAGAAATTTGCTGGCAGACATAAGGGAATCATAATACCGATTTATTTAAACAAAAACTTTGGCACTACACGATCACGTAATATTGCGCTTAAAAAAGTTTCTGGCGATTATATTGCGATTGTTGATAGTGATGTTGTTGTAGCAAGAGACGCGTTTCATAACTTATTATGCTCTTTTAAATCATTCCCTTCAGCAGGTATAGTGGCACCTAAGTTGGTATATCCAAGCGGTAATTTTCAAAAATCAACAGATGATTTTCCTACCATTGTTTCTAAATTCCGAAGATATTTTTTCCTGAAAAGTATTGAACAGTCTGAAGGAGCGAAAAAAAAATCACATACGCAGCTTGTTGATTATGCTATTTCTGCCTTTTGGATATTGAAAAAAGAAGTAATAAAAAATGATGGTCTTTTGGATGAAAAAATATTTTATGCCCCTGAAGACGTTGATTATTGTCTCAGAATTTGGCAAGCGGGTTATCAGATAGTATATGTGCCAACATGTGAGGTGGTTCATGATGCCCAGGAGATTTCACGAGGATTTCAATTTAATAAGGCCTTTTGGGAACATTTGAAAGGGTTGCTATATTTTTTTATGAAACATCGATATTTTTTCAAG
>JALXAE010000031.1 GCA_026992355.1 Syntrophobacterales bacterium
GAAGTTCCTTTCGGCAAAATTGCAAGAGAAAGGTGGGGAAATCCTGTTTTTGCCAATGTGATAGCTATTGGAACACTCTGGGCTACTCTTGGAGCAAAGCTAGAAATAATCCAAGCTGTTGTGGAAAAGAGTCTAGCGAAAAAAGGAAAAGATGTTCTTGAACGTAATCGGGAGGCTCTCCACTACGGCTATAAACTTGCCGAATCGTATTGTAAGGGTATCTGCCCGTGGCAGTTGGAACAAAAAAGCAGCAAATTTTATCTTATTAATGGCCAGCCTGCTATCGCCTTAGGGGCAGCTCGAGCGGGCTGTCGCTTTATGGCAGCTTACCCGATGACCCCCTCAACGGGAATCATAACGTATCTAGCTCAGCATGAGGATTCTCTTGGAATATTTACCGAACAGGCTGAAGATGAAATAAGTGCAATAAATATGGCAATTGGAGCACAATTTGCTGGTTGCAGAGCCATGACTGCAACTTCTGGAGGCGGGTTTGCTCTAATGGTGGAGGCTATAAGTCTTGCTGGAATGACTGAAACTCCAGTTGTGATTGTTCTTGCTCAAAGGCCTGGGCCAGCAACCGGTTTGCCTACAAGAACAGCCCAGGGAGACCTTCTTTTCGCGGTAAATGCAGGCCATGGTGAATTTCCAAAATGTGTTCTCGCACCTTCAGACCCCTACGAAGCCTTTCATCTGACTGTGGAAGCGTTTAATCTGGCGGACAAATTCCAGATTCCAGTAATAATAATGACTGATCAGTTTCTTGCAGATTCACAATTTTCCATAACAAACTTTGATATAGACAAAACCCGGCCTAAATACTCTTTTGCCGATCCTGAAGAATTTACTGATTACAGAAGATACGAAATAACTCCAGATGGAATAAGCCCCCGACTTTATCCTGGACAAAGTAAGCACCTTGTAGCTGCTGACAGTGACGAACATGATGAATATGGTCACATCACAGAAGATTTAGCAAATACAGCTCTTCCAATGGCTGAAAAAAGACTACGTAAGTATCAAGCTCTTCGAAGTGCGATGGAACCGCCTGAAGAATTCCTTATTGATGATGCCGAGGATGTTTTTTTATCCTGGGGGTCCACAAAACACAGCGTTAGAGAAGCCGTGAGCTTGCTCAGAAGAGAAGGGAAAAAAGCTGGACATTTGCACTTTTCCTATGTGTGGCCATTGCCAAAGTTTATTATTCCTGAAGGCAAAAATTTGATTGTTGTGGAACAAAACGCAACATCTCAATTTGGGAAGCTTCTAACTCGCGAATACGGTATAAAAGCAAGTAAAGCTATCCTAAGGTATGATGGACTGCCTTTTTCAGCAGACTGGTTACGGAGGGCCTATTATGAGCAGTAATGATGCTTTCGCAAACGACGTAGAAATACAGTGGTGCCCTGGATGTCCCAACCATTTAATACTCAAAGCTCTGAGAACTGCACTGACAGAATTGAGTCTTGAACCTCATGACATTTGCCTTGTTTCAGGAATTGGGCAGGCGGCAAAGCTTCCTCATTACTTGAAATGCAATTTTTTTAATGGCCTGCACGGTAGGGCTCTCCCGATTGCCACCGCTATAGCCATGGTAAATCCTGGTTTGAAGGTGTTTGTAACAACAGGTGAAGGTGATTGCTACGGGGAAGGGGGTAACCATTTTTTACATGCAATTCGTAGAAATCCAGACATAACTCTTCTGGTGCATAACAATGCTATCTACGCTTTAACTAAAGGACAGGCTTCACCAACAACTCCATTAAATGAAAAACGTACCTTACAAGTAAGAGGAGTTGTTGAACCTCCGCTGAATCCCCTGGCAATAGCTATAGTAAACGGTTGCGGGTTTGTGGCAAGAGGGTTTGCATTAATGCCAGACCATCTGGCAGAACTCATCATTGAAGCCACTAAACACAGGGGTCTATCATTCGTGGACGTTATACAACCATGCATAACGTGGGACACTAGACCAATAAGCTGGTTCAGGGAAAGAATAGAAGAAATTGGCAGTGATCATGATCCTACCGATCTAGAAGCCTCACTGCGGCTGGCTATGGTAACTGAAAAAATGCCAGTGGGTATCATTTACAAAGGCAGATCTTACTATGTGTTCGGTGAAAACTTTTACACCAGAAGTGAATTCGATAACTTGATTGGTGAGAAGCCAGGAGACTTGAATAAAATCGCGGGACTTCTCAATGAATTTTCATAAGTCTAAATTCCATTTTACATTTCAAAAACCATTAAAAACAATTGAATATTATTAGCTATGATAACTTTGCATTGGCTTCTTCCAAAATACCTTATACCAAATACCAACTTACAGGCTTTTATCAGGAAAGATAAAATTTGTGTAAAATGAGAATATTGATCATTCAGCCCATTAAAGGTGGAAGTGTTCCAATTGCTGAATATTGCTTTCGTGCATTAAAACAGTTGGGAATGAAGAGCTACCTTTTTCCAGGACCTGTTTTCGAAAATCTCTATGATTTCATGAAACATAGATTCAACCACGATGTACCTTCTTCCATATTCAAACCCTTCATGCAATTGGTAAACTCCTTAATCTACAGCTATATAGAAGAATTCAGGCCAGACATAATCTTTGGCATTGCTCAATCGCCACTCTTTCAAGAAATTCTTAGTTTATGCAAAAGGAAGGGAATCACAAAGGTTTTCTGGTTCGTAGAAGATTGCAACCGTTACACGTACTGGAAAGACATCGCATCCAATTATGACTTCTTCTTTATAATACAGAGAGAACCTTACATAACTATCATAAATAGACTTTGCCCCAATGTGTCTTATTTGCCTTTGGCTGCCGACCCGGAGATACACCGTCCTATGAAATTATCTTCAGAAGAAGAAGATTTCTTCGGTTCCGACATTTCTTTCGTGGGAGCGGGGTATCCAAACAGAATATCCATATTCGAACAATTAAATCTTAAAGAGCTTAAGATTTGGGGAAGCGACTGGAACATTTCGGATAACTCCCCAATTCGTGATAGTATTCAGCTGAACGGAGCTCGTGTTGCTACTGATGATTATGTGAAAATTTTTAACGCATCCAAAATTAACTTGAATCTTCACTCATCAACAGAAGCTGGCGTACTTGGAAAAGGAGATTTCGTAAATCCAAGAACTTTTGAAGTCAGCGCTTGTAGAGCCTTTCAACTTGTAGATGAAAGAACCCTTTTAAGAGAATTATTCGACGAAAGCGAAATAGTTACCTTTGGTAACATTAAAGATCTAAAAAACAAGATTCAATATTTTCTGTCAGACGATTCCGCCCGAAAGGAATTCAGCACCAGAGCTTACAGGCGGGTTACAAGGCAACACACCTATTTACACAGAATGACAGAATTAATAAAAATCCTGGAAAGTAAAGCCTAGCAATCAATGATGGTCGGGACGGGCGGATTTGAACCGCCGACCCCTAGCTCCCCATGCTAGTGCGCTCACCAGACTGCGCTACGCCCCGAAAGAGAACCAAACTTTACGTGCGGAAGTAATATCTTGTTCATTATACAAAGTCAATTATTTTCACTCTCCCTACCAAAAAATTACATGGTCTGTAAAACCCTGAATGCTTCTTCTAAATCTCCATCCAACTTCCGCAGTTTTTTCATTATAGATGCTCTCTGTTCATCATTAGCATTAGAAATAACTCTATGGAAAAGGTGCTGAAAATCGAGAAACCTTCTACTTATTTCATACAAGAAGTTTTCACATGTCCTTTCTGGAATTTTTTCAAAGGGTTCAGGACCAATTGTAAAGGAATCTCCAATTTCCGGAACCGTAACCTCAAATCCAAACAATTGTCTTATTGTAGCAGCAAACTGTTCACTGACACTTTTTTCACCGTGAACAACAAAGACTCTCAGCCCGGCATTTTCGAAGTGAGATAGCCATTCCATAAGGTCTTTAAGACCCGCATGGGAAGAAAGCCCCCCTATGGTAAAGACCTTGGCTCTTACCGTAAACTGATCTCCAAGTACCCTTATCCATTTAGCGCCTTCTATCAATTTTCTACCAATGCTTCCTTCTGCCTGATACCCCACAAATACTATGGAGCATCCGTCACGCCATATATTGTGCTTGATATGATGCAGAATACGACCAGCGGTACACATTCCATTGCCTGCAATAACTACAGCTGGTCCCTCTCTCAAATTTATCGCTCTGGACTCATCCACTGTTCGGCTTAGTTTAAGCTGAGGGAAATCCAGAGGATCATGGCCTTCCTTAATAATGGCCATGGCATCCTCATCATAATATCTTCGCATCTTACGAAATATCTTTGTAGCTTCAATAGCCAAGGGACTATCAAGGTAGACCGGCATATCAGGAATTTGACCGTTTCTAAAAAATTCACCCAATAAATAGAGCACTTCTTGAGTGCGTTCCACTGCAAAGGCTGGGATCAGAACTTTTTCTCCTTTGGAGTAACTATACCTAATTGCTTCCAACAATTCCTCTTTACTTTCTTCAAAATCCTTGTGATCTCTATTTCCATAAGTAGATTCAATAAATAGCGCGTTTGCCTTTGTTGCATAAACTGGATCCTTAATAATCAGCTGACCGGGTCTGCCTAGATCTCCGGTAAAAATTACCTCAGTTTCCCTACCATTGTCTGTAGCTTTGATTTCAATAAAGGATGATCCCAAAATATGACCGGCATTTCTAAAGGTTATACTTATTTTATCGGATATCTTGAGCTCCCTATCTCGCTCAACAGGCTGTAGTAATTTGTAAGCTGCTTCCGCATCGTCTGCAGTATAAAGAGGTTCCACCGAGGGTTTTCCCTTTCTCAAATTCCTTCGGCTTTGCCATTCTGCGTGCATTTCCTGGATATGGGCAGCATCGAGAAAAAGTATGCGACAAAGCTCGCAGGTAGGTTCCGTGGCATAAACAGTTCCTCGAAATCCATCCTTTACAAGTTTGGGAATTCTGCCGCTATGGTCAATATGGGCATGAGTGAGAAATAGGGCTTTAATCTCTGACGGATTAAAGGGCCAGGGCTTCCAATTTAGAGCTTCCGCTTTTTTTCCTCCCTGAAACAATCCGCAGTCAACCAGGTATTTTTTTTCGTCAAGCTCTAAAAGATAGCAAGAACCTGTTACCTGCCCCACTCCACCTATACAAGTGATTCTTATATCCATTGTTGAAGTCCCCCTTCGTGTATTGAAGTTCCATTAGTCTCATTGTTAGAGCAGAACTGATCGAAACTCAAATTTTTTCTGTTCGGACTTTACTCAACAAACGTATTCCTCTAAAGTCATGGCGGCAATGAATTGGAGGTTTTGGCTATGACCAAAGGAACTAGAGTTTTGTCTTTAATCGGGGGGATAGTAGTTTTTGTTTCAGGCGTTTGGAGGATAATAAAAAACAACGAATGGACATTGGCTATCTTGGGATTTTTAATACTTGCTTTTACCATATCTGGTTTCTTCAGAAACGATAATAAAGAAGACTAATCCGGTACGGCGAGGTGTGTACACAATGGAAGATCTAAATCTCGTTATGAAAGAACGTTTAAAGAAAGCTCAAATGTTTGAAGAACAGGGAATTCCTCTCTATCCAAACACGTACAAAGTCTTACATAAAACGAAAGATGTGATAACAGGTGCTGGGCCGAAGAGCGACGAAGAATTAGAAAGAGAGTCCATGAGATTCGTTCTAGCAGGACGAATTATGGCCATAAGATCATTTGGCAAATCGATTTTCATGCACATTCAGGATGAATTTGGCCGCATTCAAATCTATCTTCAAAAAAATAAGCTCGACGCGGAAAAATTCAAGCTAGCAAAAAAATTCGACGTTGGTGACATTATTTATGTTGAAGGAGTAGCCTTCAGAACCAAGACAAAAGAGTTGACCATTCTCGCAGAAGATGTTGCTCTCATCACAAAGAATTTGAGGCCGCTTCCGGAAAAATATCATGGCTTAAAAGACGTTGAAATCAGATACAGACAAAGGTACTTAGACTTAATTGTTAATACCCACGTAAGGGAAGTATTCAAGAAAAGGACGGAAATTGTCCAGAGTGTTAGAAAATTCCTGTGCGACAGAGGGTTCCTGGAAGTTGAAACACCTATGATGCAACTTATTCCGGGAGGAGCTACCGCAAAACCTTTCAAAACATTTCACAACGCTTTGGGAATTGAACTATACTTAAGAATTGCTCCAGAACTTTACCTAAAAAGGCTTCTCGTTGGTGGATTTGAAAAGGTCTTTGAATTGAACCGAAATTTTAGAAACGAAGGAATATCAACTCAGCACAATCCTGAGTTTACTATGCTTGAATTTTATGAGGCATACGCCACCTATGAAGATTTTATGAAACTGACGGAAGAACTCTTTACTTTCCTGTGTGAACAACTCAATAATGGAAACCTCAAAATCACGTATCAGGGAAACGAAATAGACCTCACTCCGCCCTGGAAGCGTTATAGATTCATGGAAAGTCTGGAACAGATTGGAGGGTTCTCTGAAGATACACTAAAAGACTTTGGCAAAACTGCAGAACTTGCAAAGTCTATGGGCATAAAACCAGAAAAATACGAAGGGCATGGAAAACTCCTTACCAAACTTTTCGATGTAGCTGTCGAACCGAAGCTTATTCAACCAACATTCATAACCCATTATCCACTGGAGGTATCTCCTCTGTCCAGACGAAATGATATGGAACCCGACTTCGTTGACAGATTTGAGCTTTTCATTGCCGGCAGAGAAATGGCCAATGCCTTTTCCGAACTTAATGACCCACGAGATCAAAAAGAACGCTTTCTTAAACAACTGGAAGCAAAAAGAGCTGGAGATGAAGAAGCCCATGAAATGGATGAAGACTACATTAGAGCTCTGGAATATGGAATGCCCCCTGCTGCCGGTGAAGGAATAGGAATCGATAGGCTAGTAATGCTTTTTACCGATATGCCATCTATTCGAGACGTTATTCTCTTTCCCCTGTTAAAGCCTGAAAAGTAGAGTGGTTGAGGTGTTTGACACAAGCGGTTTGCCCTTTGAATGGTTCGTAGGTCTTCGGTATTTTAAATCCAGGAGAGGAAGTGGATTCCTTTCCATAATAACCCTGATCTCAATTCTAGGAGTTGCTGTTGGTGTAGCTGCTTTGATAGTGGTTCTAGCTGTAATGAACGGCTTTCAAAGCGATCTAAAAGAAAAGATTCTAGGCATAACATCCCATATAGTTGTTCAAAGTTTTAATGGCAGGATAGAAAACTATCCTTCGGTAATTCAGAAAATAGAAAAAATAGAAGGCGTGGCAACAGCCGTACCTTTCGTGTATTTACAAGGTCTCATGAGTGCAAACGGGCGAGTTAGCGGTGTTGTGGTAAGAGGTATCGATAGTAAAGTGGCCGAAAACATTCCCCAACTGGAAAGTCGCCTTCTCCTGGGAAGTTTTGGTCAATTAAATTCCACATCCCCGGTTGTCATATTGGGATCTGAACTTGCGAAAAACCTGAATGTGAATGTCCACGATTACGTTAACCTAATAGTGCCGTCAGGCAGAATAACCCCTATGGGAACAATTCCAAGAAGTGTTTCCTTTCAAGTAATCGGCCTGTTCCAATCGGGTATGTATCAATACGACCAGAGCCTAGCTTTTATTGATCTCGCCACAGCCCAGAAAATAGCAGGGCTCAAAAATAGTGTAATGGGCATAGAAGTTCGCCTGAAAGATCCAGATGATGCAAAACGTACAGCCCGGCTTTTGATTAGAAAACTAGATTACAAGTTCTGGATTAGAACGTGGATGCAGATGAACCGTAATCTTTTCTCTGCTCTAAAACTGGAAAAAACCGTCATGTTTATCATTTTGACTCTCATCGTTTTCGTCGCCGCCTTTAACATTGTAAGCTCCCTAATTATGCTGGTAATTAACAAAACAAAGGATATAGCCATTCTAAAGGCTATGGGAGCTACATCCAAAAGCATTAAGAAGTTGTTTATGTTAACGGGTTTCCTGATAGGCTTTTCCGGCACAATTATTGGGTTAGTCGGAGGATTCATTCTCTGTGCTTTACTTAAAAGATATCATTTCATAGAACTTCCCAAGGATATTTATTACATATCAACTCTTCCTGTGCGGGTGGAACTGCTGGATGTTGTTGCTATTTCTGCATCAGCTCTTATAATCAGTTTGATTGCCACCATATACCCTGCCAACCAAGCTGCTAAAATGAACCCCGTCGAGGCTCTTAGATATGAATGATACTGGTACACCAATTCTACTGCATGGCATAGGGCTCACTAAAATATTTGGAACCGGGGTTAAAAGAGTTGAAGTTTTTAAGGATTTGAATTTCCTAGTAAGTGAAGGAGAAAGAATTGCTATAGTTGGTGCCTCTGGAGTAGGAAAATCTACCCTGCTCCATATACTTGGAACCCTTGATAAACCAACAGCAGGAAAGGTATATTTCAAAGGTCAAGATGTGTTTCTTTTGAAAAATGAGGAACTTGCCAGATTTAGAAATAAACACATAGGCTTTGTGTTCCAGTTTCACTATCTGTTGCCAGAGTTCACTGCTCTTGAAAATGTTATGATGCCTGGAATAATCAGCGGGATGCCCCGCAAACACATTTTTGAAAAATCTATTGAACTCCTTC
>JALXAE010000032.1 GCA_026992355.1 Syntrophobacterales bacterium
GTTAAAAAGCTAACGTATGATGAGGCGAGGCAGCCATGGAAGCAAAGGTGACAAATGGGTTTAGAGCCTTCATGGTAGTTACTGGATTAATATTTATTTTTTCGTTATATGGAACAAGTGCTTATTCCTGGAAAATAGAAAAAACTACTAAGTCAGTAGAGAAGCGATCAAAACAGAATCTTCAATACGCACAACCGACACCAAAATCTAAATTGTCTCCTCAACAATTAGATGAAACAAAACGACAACTCCTTCAGGAATTGTACAAACCCAAACTGGATTATACATTGTTCACAAAACTTCCTGATCCTTTTGTGCCATTTGTAAAACCTGCAACGGAAGAAGCTATGGAGCATGCTACACTCGAAGAACTATTACCCCCTGAACCTGTTATTCTTACTCCTCTACAAAAAATGGACATAAGCGAAATAGAGCGTGGATTCAAGGGAACATTGTGGGGGCCACATGGACGCAAGGCAATAATAGAAGATTCGACTGGTAAGGGCTATATAGTTGATATCGGTACGAGGATTGGCACTCATGATGGTGTTGTTACTGCTATCCTGAAGGACAGGTTGGTTATAAGGCAAAAAATCTGGAACAGAAGAAAGCGAAATTTTGTGTTTGAAGAAGTGGTAGTAAAATTGAGAAAGGGAACCTAGGTTTCGTCGAGTTTTCCACTAAGTTTATCGCTGACTAAGTGGCTATTTCTTTTTGTTATTAAATCAGAAACTAGGTGTTTGATTATTGTTGTAACTTCCCAGGAATCATAGGGCTCCACGATGGAGCCATACCCTCCTTTTTCTATGGCATGTCTAATCAAAGCTCTATCATTTTCGGAACATAGCAATACTACTTTTGCATTGGGACAGTTTTTAAAGACCTCGTCGTAGAACAAAAAACCAAAGGATTTTAAAACCGAGCTTTCAATAAAAACAATAAGACAGGTTACACTTTTAATTGAATCCCAAAAATCTTTATTTAAATCGTTAAAAAATATGACATCGTATCCTGCTCGCTCAAGAACAGTTTCGATATGGTTTCGTAGAGCTTTGTTTTGTACAACAAGTACAATGGGAACCTTAAGTGCCTGTTTCATTATCCATCTTTTTCCTGATCCTGACCGCCGTAGGTTTTTAATAGTTCTTCTTTTAGCTTTCCTGTAAAGGCTTTTTCAAATGCCTTAATATCCAGGGCCTTATCAATTTTACCCATCAAATATAAAGCAAGCCCCTTGTAAACCAATGCATTTTCCAGTCCTGGCGCCAATTGTAGGGCTTTGTCAAAATACTTCAGGCTTTCCTCATAACGTCCCATTCCCATTAAAGAGCATCCGTATCCCATGAAATAGAGAGGGTTATCGGAAACGCCCCTTTCATCAATTTTTTGAAATGTATTCAGGGCCTCATCAAACCTCCCCATATCGTTTAAACAACACGCTTTCAAGTAAAGAGCCATTCTGTTTGATGGATCATTTTCTAGGACTTTGTCGCAACAGAAGACAGTCTCATCTAGGTAACCCTTTCGCAAAAGAAGCTGGGCGCCCTCAATCCAGGGACACTGTAAACCTATAACTTTCTTAATCAAGCCGGCATAATTTCCTTCCAACACCTTTGGCGCTTCGTTCTTTATAATTTCTCCATGTCCCGGAAAGAGATGGGAAACTCCTAACTTTCTTAATATACGCATAGAAAAAAGATGGTAATCAACTCGCCCACCTCCAACAGGATCGGGCGATGCCACTGCAAAAGGAAGTACAGTATCTCCGGAAAAAAGACTTCCTGTTTCTTCATGCCAATAGCAAACACTGTCCATTGTATGCCCTGGAGTATAAACAACTTTCATAGCAAATTCGCCCAGGGCGATTTCCTGTCCGTCCTTAACAAACACAAGATTACAACCCAATTGGTCTGCCAGATTCTTGAGTGCTCCAGGGGCGTTTTCGTGAAGATATACCGTAAGACCGTGTTCACGGGTTCTGAGAGAAGGGTAGCTTCTAAGAAGTTCAAAGAGCCCCAAGGCGTGTTCGCTATGACCGTGAGAGAGAAGGACATGTTTTATATCGGAGGGACTGATATTCAGCGAGTTTCCAGAGAAAAGGTCGTAAAAGGCAGTGTAATCATTTCCCGGATCAATAAGAGCAACTCCTTCACTTGTCTGGAAAAGATATATATTAGAAGAAAGGTCAAATCCTTCCCAGTAAAAGAGTCTCTGGAAAAAAGGATGAGAAGATTTCATAATGTTGCTTACACGAGTCCATCCATTGTTACCTGCGAATGTTTCGGCTTCCATCATAGGATACTTTCCTTCCGTGGTTAAGATTTTCAACGGGCAAACTCATTTGCCATTTTCAGCAAAGAGATACGGCAATGAAAAAGGGAGAGACATAATATCTCTCCCTTTTGATTTTTCAACCGTTCATTTCCTTACGGAGCCACAAAGGGAACATGGTAGGTGAGCTTCATTTTTTCTTCAGGCCACCATTTAGATGCTGCTCTTTCCTCACCTGGATAAACTTCAACTTCATCGCCGTTTTCACCGATTATGGATTCAATAACCAGCTCCAAAAAGTGAAAAGCTGTTAATTGATATTTAATGATTGTTGCTGAGGGGAGTACTACTGCGAGCCCAGTTTCCTGGGATGCTTCCCACACAAAGGGATCTCCAACCGCTTCGGGCGGTCCTCCTGCTCCCGGTGTTTGCTCAAAATCCTCGGTGGGCCAAGCATCTTGCTTTTCGCCTTTGGCATTATAAACAGCCAGCAGTTTTCCCTTAACTTTGTAGCCGGGTTTTACCTTGAACTCTTCGTAAATTTCATCCGGAAGATACCACCAGAGCGCACGGGCTCCGGTTTTTAGGTATCCCCTGACCAGCATGGGATCAAAGCCGCATACTATTACTCTACATTTAGCCGGCATGACTCCTCTCCTCTATCATCCTTCGAAGCTCTTCCACCGCTTCATCACAGAAGCGGAGGAAGGCTTCATATTCGTCTTTTTCGATTGTTTTCATCAGGTAGAGTCTCCAGAGATAGGGATGGATGAAGGCCCTGATTTCCTCACGAAATTCATCGCACAGCACTTCCCACCCTTCTCCGGGACCCACCTGTGCAAAATAGGATTCCTTCCACGCTATAACCATTTGGCCGACCTGGGCCAGTTCTTTGTTACTCCAGCTTCTCATAGGCATAGCAACTCTTCACAACGTCATATTCAGATACACACCAGTAAAAGGGCCAATGAATCTTCTTGCACCATCCAACGAGATCAGCAGGAGGAAACTTGGAACCCTTAAGAACAGGTTTAAAATATTTGCAGCTCCAACATATATGGTCGGTTTGCTTCTCCGGCACGAGAACCTTTGCCAGAAACTCGTGCGGTTTCAAATCCTTTGCATGTTCCATGGACTGTCCCCCTCTTTACCAGTCTTTTACTTCACCTCGTTTAATTTTTTCCTGGTACTCTTCCCATACTTCGGGGCTTAGTTTCTTAATATCCCAGTAATACCCCTGCGACCCTGCAATTCCTGCTGAAGGTGGCTGGGGTGCCCAAGCACGCATTGGCCGATTTCTGATGCTGAATTTGCGATGATCGGCCTTTCCAAGATAAATATGGCGAGGCGTGCAGTTGTAGGGACGGGTTTTGCCTTCCGTTCCGGGCAAAATGTTTACGTACCCATCAAGGGGTTTATCTGCATAAAGGGGAAGGATGTCAGGCTCTTCACCGGGGCGAGGCTCCGGGCCTTTGTACATGTGCCCTTGTATCATGTAAATGTAATACACCTCCCCGCAGTCAGCACATTTAATTTTTCCTTCCCAGTTCCAGAAACAATACGGGTCTAAGTAATTGACCGTATTGCACTTTTTGCACCAAATAATATCACACACGTTACACCTCCCAGTGGTTTAAGCCTTAAATGATATTCTTTTCATACCATTCTTTAATGGTGCTAATGGGATAGCCGAGGAGCTCGTGATAGATCTTTACATTGTCGGCTCCAACTGGCCTGAAATCCCAGAACTTGCGCCTGGGTGTTTCCGAAAACAGCCCTGTACTGTATGTACTTTGAACAACCATATCTCCGAACATAGGATCGTCAATCCACCGTACCGTTCCTCTCTGACGAAAATGTTCGGATTCGTATACTTCCTTATCGTTTTTCACCGGCATAGCAAGGATTCCGGCTTCTGTGAGTATACGCACCACTTCAGAACGCGATTTATCGGCGGCCCATTCTTCAAGAACTTTGTAGATTTCTACCTGCGCCTCGGCCTTTACGCGTTCTTTGTGGGTTTTGTATTTTTCATATAGATCTTTGCGCTTAATTACGTCGCACAGCTCCTTAAAATCAGCATCGTTAAAGGCACTTACCATTACATAACGAGCTTCATTTCTGAGCTGTGGATTCTTCTCGTTTGGATAATCTGATTTACCGCAAATTATGATACCGTGTACGCACAGCTGAGTATCCCAGTTGCCCCAGCGCTGACGGACAATACCGAAACGACCGTAGAGTGGGACTGTATATCCGCAGCATCGAGTAGCTGCCTGTACCTGAGAAAACTCAATCATGGTGCCCAGCCCGGTCTTTCTCCGCCAGTAAAGCGCTGCAAGAATAGCAACGGTAATCTGGGTTCCAGAGTACCAGTCAATACACCAGTTGGTGTGCTTTACTGGGTGGCCTCCAAAGTCTTCATGAAAGCCGGTAATACTTGCAAGGCCTGCATGGGACTGGCCGAGAATGTCGTAGGAACCTCCAAATGCCTTAGGACCGTAACCAAAGCCACCGCCCCACACGTAAATGAAGCGCGGGTTAATTTCTTGCAGATATCGGTAGCTTTGTTTCCAGCGATCAAAAGTTCCAGGACGATAGCATTCCGTGAGCCCATCACTCATCTTAACAAGTCTGTAGAAGGGCTCTTTTGCTTCTTCCCGGTGATAGTCGAGAGAGATGTAATATTCATTTACGTTTGCATTAAGCACTCCAATGCCCGTTCCAGAATGAGGACGGGTATCATGGAGTGGATAAAAATAACATTCATTGAAAGGAGAGGTATGCCTCATTGGGTCGGCAACTCGCGGAAACTCAATCTTAATAATTTCCGCTCCCAGCTCTCCAAGGTTCGCTACAGCGTGGGGAGTAAAGATATACATGGTACAGCTCATCCAGCGAACACCTTCGAGAGCTCCAGGTTTAATAAATTCATTTCCTACATCAAAGATTTTTCTACAATACTCCTCATAAGGAGCCTTCATATCTTCCAGTTCTTCCCGACTCTTGGGACCGGGAAGATCTTCTAGCCTGACTTCTCTTGGATCAGCCATTAGATCACCCCCTTTTCCTTCAAAACTTCCTGCATACGCGGACCAATTCCAAAGTATTTCTGGTAAATCTCGCCGTTATCTTTTCCAAGCGGACGTCCAAGCCATTTTACACGTGCAGGAGTCCGCATCTGAAAAGCATCTGGCGGTGTGGCGTATAGAAGGGTTCCGTAATGCTCGTCTTCTATTGTGTATACCCATGGACGATATACGAAGTGCGGAAATTCGCAGACCTCATCAATGTAAAGCAGAGGTCCTGCCGCAATTTCGTATTCCAGAAGCTTTTCTTCGGCTTCTACTCGGTTTGTGTCTCGTAGCCACATGGCCGTGAGAGTATAGGTTTTTATTAGAGCTTGTAGAGCGTTTCTTGCGGCCACTTCCTTAAGGAAAGGATCTTCGTGGATGAGACGACCGAATTGTGGGAGATCTCGTTCAATACACATTCCAATACGATACCATAGACGGTCGGTCTGACCACCGATCATCATATAACCGTCTTTACAGGGGTTCCAGGCATATTGGTTGAGGTTGGGATCCCAGGACCCTGTTCGTGCCTTGATACTTTCGTTAAATCCGTACCAGGCTATATCAAAGTCGAGAATATCCATCATTGCTTCTGCGCCGGTTACTTCGATAAACTGACCGCGCCCGCTCTTTTCTTCACGATAATAAAGTGCGGCCAGGATGTTTACAGCTGCCTGTTCACCGGCGACATAGTCACAGAGCCACACACCGGAACGCGTCGGGTCACCACCGGAACCGCGGGGGAGAAAGTCGTCCGGATAGCCCGTGTTGTGGATATAGGAACATGCAGCCTGTGCAAAGGGATCAAGCATCCACTGACCATGCTTGGATACTCTATCCTTCTCAGGTCCCCACTGACCAAGAATACCAATCCAACAATATACAAGGCGTGGATTCAATTTGGAAAGTTGCCTGTAACCGATACCTCTTTCATCCATATATCCAGGAGGATATTCCTCTATGATTACGTCTGCTCGGGCTGCAAGACCCTTGTAAAGCTTCTGACCTTCGGGGGTATCCAGGTTCAGCGTTATTGAATATTTATTGCGCATTTCATGGATAAATTCGAGACCGCACAGTTCTCCTGTCTCTTTGTCTGCCAGCATGTACTCTTCACGCCCAAAGGGCGTAAACTGCCTCATGGGGTCCCCTTCTGGCGGCTCTACCTTGATAACCTCCGCACCCAATTCCGCCAGGAGTGATGCAGCAAACTTATGACCGATACGCCACAACCCTACTTCCAGAACTCTTACTCCCTGAAGCGCCTCAGGCTTGCTCCAGGAATCCTGAAACCAGAGATTGTCTTCACACCACTTGCCAAATTCCTCAGCTTTACGCTTGGCATAAACCTTAGCTACCTCTTCTCTGGACGGAGGTGGCGTAACCGGCCACGGACGTGGCTTGAGCGTATCCGCTCTACTTTTAATTTCAATTTCCTTCACTTCCTTCGCCATTCCTTGAACCTCCTTGTAGTTATCATCCAATTACACCCAAAACCAAAACACTCCTTTACCTCTTTCCTTTCTTCCACCTCCTTTTTTATGCTTGTTTTGAAAGCCATGAACTTCCGCGATCCCATACATCTGAAACTTAACAACGAAGTGATACATTATGTGTCTGCTTTATTAAGCGAGAAACTACACTAAAACTCCACCCGCTTTTTACAGCAACAAACCTGCCAACCTCCAATTCCAGGTTTATAAGATGTTGATATCTAAGAAAAATATCTTGACGGAGAGAATGATTGATAGAATTTTCACAATCAAAAAATGTACGGAATACGACTCTAAAATTGAATCTAAAAGGCTGCAATATCTTTATTAAAGCTGCAAGGAAGCGTATGTATTGTATACGACCCTATGTACAGATAAAAACATATGTTGAAATTTTTTGATAAATGCTGGATTCTTAAGCAATCCGCAACTCTTCTATTAGGAACGTGGAGGAAGCGAAATGGTGGAAGAAGTAAAAAAGGTTAAAGAAGCAGTAGCCTTTTTAAGTGATAGGGGGGCGTTAAAAACAAAGATCGCGGTTATACTGGGGACAGGTCTTGGGAGTGTTGCGAACTCTTTAGAAGATTCACATTCTGTTCCTTATGATTCTATTCCCTATTTTCCCAAGTCGACGGTTGAAAGTCATGAAGGTAAGCTAATTTTTGGAATATGGAATTCAGTGCCTGTTATTGCTCTTAAAGGACGTTTTCATCTTTACGAAGGATATTCTCCCAAGGAAATAGCCTTCCCTATAAGGGTTTTAAAGGGTTTAGGAGTGGAGGTCTTATTAATATCTAATGCAGCAGGAGGTCTAAACACGCTTTTTGAACCAGCTGACCTCATGCTAATTGTCGATCACATAAATCTCACGGGAAGAAATCCTCTGGTCGGACCCAATGTGGATGAGTGGGGGCCAAGATTTCCGGACATGACAGAACCTTACAGTAAAAGGCTTCAGAAGGTAGCGATTGCAGTAGCCAAGGAAAAGGGTATTACTCTTCACAGAGGAGTATATGTAGGGGTGTTGGGACCAAGTATGGAAACTGCTGCTGAAACTAGAATGCTCCGTTCTTTAGGGGCTGATGCTGTGGGTATGTCAACCATTATGGAGGTGATAACGGCAGTACATCTTGGTATTGAGGTTCTGGCTGTTTCAGTGATAACAAATGTAAATCGACCTGATTGTTACGAACCTGCTCCTATTGAGAAGGTAATAGAGACAGCAGAAAAGGCATCACCTGCTTTAATCGAACTTTTTTCTCAAGTTATTAAAATGATCTAAACGGGAGTGTCCGGCATGGAAAGCCCAAGGAACGTTGATGTATTGATAAAAAATGGAATCATAGTAACGGTCGATGATGTTACTGGTAAAAGCAAAATATGTGATCCGGGATTTATTGCTGTAGATGGTTCCGAAATTGTGGATGTAGGAGATTATTCTTCCCGTGTGGATGTTAAATTTCAAGCGAAAGAAACTGTAGATGTTTCCGGCTGTGTGGTTCTGCCTGGATTAATAAACTGTCATACCCATGCTGCCATGACTCTTTTTCGAGGTCTTGCTGATGATCTGCCACTAATGGAATGGTTACAGAACCATATATTCCCTGCCGAAAAGAAACTTACACGGGATTGGGTTTATTGGGGAACCAAGCTTGCCTGTGCCGAAATGATAATGTCGGGTACAACCGCCTTTTGCGATATGTATCTTTTTGAAGATGCAGTTGCCAGGGCTGCTGATGAATGTGGAATGAGAGCCCTTGTTGGTGAGGTATTGTACGATTTTCCAT